>NZ_PSVI01000079.1:0-10817 GCF_002931415.1 Rathayibacter sp. AY1E8 | reverse complement strand
CGGCGGCGTCGAGCTCGGCGGAGGCCTCGGCGCAGCCGGTGCGGCGCGCGATGTAGCCGGCCACGGTCTCGCCCTCGCGGCGCTCGTGCTCCTGCGGCAGCCAGCCGACGAAGGCGTCGCCCGGCGCGAGCACGACGGAGCCCCCGAGCGGAGCCGTCTCGCCCGCGAGGATGCGCAGGAGCGTCGACTTGCCGGCTCCGTTCGCCCCCACGACGCCCACCACGTCCCCGGGGGCGACCGTCAGGTCGAGTCCGTCGAACAGGGTGCGGTGCGCATAGCCTCCGGAGAGGCCCTTGGCGACGAGGGTGGCGGTCACCGGTCCAGCGTAGGCGCGGGCGACTCGCTAGACGGCCTGGTGATCAGCCGGTCTAGGATGTGCGGATGAGCGACACGAGCCTGCGGAGCGGCGCCGGGTACTGGTACCCGGACGAGTCGTCCACCCGGCGTGCGGTCGAGGTGCTGAGCGCCATGCGCACGTACCGCGTCTCCGAGGTCTCCATGCGCCGCCGCACGCGCGAGCGGATGGCGATGGGCGAGACGGACCTGATCGCCATCCAGTACCTGCTCCGCCAGCAGCGCAAGGGCGAGCTGGTGACCGGCAAGGATCTGGCCTCGCACCTCTCCATCTCGTCCGCGTCGACCACGGTCCTCATCGACCGCCTGGTCCGCAGCGGCCACCTCGTGCGCAAGCCCAACCCGACCGACCGGCGCGGGATCGTCGTGGAGGCGACCGTCGACAGCGACGACGAGGTGCGCGCCACGCTCCAGGAGATGCACCGCCGGATGCTCGAGATCGCCGAGGACCTGGACGCCCCCGAGGCCGAGGTCGTCGTCAACTTCCTCCGCCGGATGAGCGCGGCCGTCGACGAGATCGACGCGGAGCACGGCGACGGGCACGATACGGACGAAGCCGACCCGGCGGAACCCTCCGCGGCGAAATAGCTAGACTGACTAGTAATAAGCCGAGGGGCCTATAGTCTGGCGGCATGGGTCAATTCCTCTACGGCACTCCTCCTGCCGTCATCGAGATCGAGGACCGGACCCTGGCCCACCTCCAGATCGTGATCTACGCGAAGTTCCGCCGCGACGAGCGCTTCAGCCTCACCCTCGACTCGATGCCCGAGGGCGCGCGCGGCCGCCACTCCTTCTGGATGAACCCGAACATCGCCCTGCAGTTCCACTTCGCTGGGAGCCGGCAGCCGACGATCAACCCGACCTGGGTCGAGCTCCTGATGGACGCGGCGAACAGCGGCGGCGGGCTGCGCCTGCTCCCCGAGCCCCCGTCCTGACCCGGTCCCGGTGAGGCCGACCCGGCCCGGACGACCGCGGAGCTCCCCGCACGACGGTGGATCCGCAGCACCGGCCTCCTGCGACAGCGCACGTGCCCCCGGCCGCCCCGTCTCCTATGGTGGAGCGGGCGCCGCGGGGCGCGCGGAGGGCGGGGGACATGCGCAGGACGGTCATCGGAGCGACGGCACTGGCCGGGGTGCTCGCGCTCGCGGGGTGCTCGGCGCCCGCTCCGGCTCCCACGGTCACGGTCACCGTGTTCGCCACGGCGACGCCGACTCCGGTGCCGGACCCGACCGTCACGGCGGCGCTCCCGCAAGCGACGGCCACGGTCTTCGCGCCGGTCCCCGAGGCGACGGTCACCTTCACGCCGAACGCGACACCGGACATCCCCGAGACCGCCTTCGCGGTCGACAACGGCGCGGTTCCCGGGGCGAACGGCGAGCCGACCCGCGACGGGGAGGGGGACATCGTGAGCTACACCGTGGTGCAGGGCGACACGTTCTTCGACATCGCGCAGCGCTTCGGGATCCCGGTGCAGCAGCTGCTCCGGATGAACCCGACGATCGCCGGAGCCGGCGAGGCGGTCTACATCAATGCAGTCATCAACCTCGACGCGAGCACGCTGGGCTGAGCGGAGCGGCGAGCCGCGGAGGCGGCCGCTCAGAGCGACCCGGCTACTGCGACTTCGGCAGGACGTGGAACGCGACGGCGAGCGATCCCGAGATCATCAGGATGCCGCCGACGAAGAGGAATCCGGCGATGTCGGGCAGCAGGAACGAGTTGCCGAGAACGAGGATCCCGCCGAGGAACAGCACGAACGAGAGGACGACGCCCAGACCAGTCATGCCCTCATCGTACGCAGGTCACGGGAGCAGGAGGTCCGCGAGCTCCTCGGCGCCGGACACCAGCGCGATCGTCCCGACCGCCTCGAGCGGCGATCCGTAGCCCCACTCGACCATGATCGTCGGCACGCCGTGGGCGGCGGCGCCCTGCACGTCGTGCTCACGGTCGCCCACCATCACCGGCGCCGAGAGGTCGACGCCGAGCTCGCGGAGCCGGCGCAGCGCCTCCTCCACGACGTCGGCCTTGGCGCTGCGGACCTCGTCCTCGGAGGCGCCGCAGATCACCGTGAAGTACTGCGCCAGTCCGTAGTGCTCGAGGATGCGCGTGGCCGCCGACTCCGGCTTGGAGGTCGCGAGCGAGAGCGGCACGCCGGCCTCGGCGATGCGCGCCAGCACCTCGGGCAGCCCCGGGTAGACCGAGGAGTCGAACAGCCCGCCCGCGTTGTAGCGGCGGCGGTAGACCACGAGCGCGGCCTGCGCCTCCTCGACGGTCATCCCGCCGAGCTCGCGGAACGCCTCGAGCAGCGGAGGGCCGACGTAGGCCAGCAGCTCGGCCGGAGCGGGCACGGGGCGGCCCAGCTCGACGAAGGTCTCGACGAGGGTGCCGGTGATGCCGGGGGCCGAGTCGGTGATCGTGCCGTCGAGGTCGAACAGGATGCAGGACCAGGTGCCGGCGCGCGCGTCGAGGCCGGTGGCGGCGAGGGTCGTGTCGGACATGGCGGGCTCCTGACCTCGGAGGACGGGGTGACGCCGGCGCTGCCCCGCCGGGGGCCACACTCTACGGCCGTTCGGCGTCCAGAGCCCGTTCGACGAACGAACGGGTGACGACCTGGGCGATCGAGCCGGGGTCGAGCTGCACGGCGACGAAGTCGGCGGTGCGGATCAGCGCGAAGGCCTCGCGTCCGGGGAGGACCAGCATCTGCACCTGCGGATGCTGCTGCCGGGGGACCGCGGTGCGCACCTCGTCCGTGGAGGTGAACAGCGGCAGGACCTGCTCCCCGGTGGTCGTCGCGACGGTGCGGACGTGCGGCACGCCTCCGGGCTGGGAGCCCGTGACGTCGACCACGAGGGAGCCGTCGAGGCAGGCCTCGAGCAGCCGGTCGACGGCCTCGGCGGTGGGAGCGGCGACGAGCGCCTCCAGTGCTTCCCGAGCCTCCGCATTGCGGTACGGACCGGGTCGCGCCGGGCGTGCAGGGGGTCCGCCTCGTCGTGCCATGACTCCACGCTAACGAAGACCGGGGCGTGATCGGAATCGCCGGGTCCGGTTCCCGGGAATGCGCGCGATCGGTGTCCGGAATCGTTACGGCCGTCTGCGGACACCGTGTCCTCTATTCGACGGCTGGTGGCGAACAGCTCGATTCCGCCCTGATTGCCTCCGCTTATCCTGAACATTCCCCTCGACATGGCGCGAGAAAGGGACGAATGGCGCCATTCATGGCGCACTCGATTGTGAAAGGGGGTAATGTCTCTTCCGGTCCGGGTCGAGACAGTCCGGTCCCGCGAACTCCAGGAGGAAAAGTGGCCCAGAAGATCACGCTTGTCGACGATATCGACGGAACCCTTATCGATTCCGGTGACGGCGGTACCGTCCGCTTCAGCATCGAGGGCGCCAACTACGAGATCGATCTCGGCCCCGACAACATCGCCGAGCTCCACTCGGCGCTCGAGAAGTTCGTCTCGAGCGCCCGCCGCGTCGGCTCGCGCCCCGCGGCCGCCACGAGCGTCGCGACCGCCTCCAAGAGCGACCCCAAGCAGCTCAAGGCCATCCGCGAGTGGGCGAACGCCAACGGCCACCCCGTCTCCGACCGCGGACGCATCCCCTCCGAGGTCCAGGCCGCCTACCAGGCCGCCCACAAGTAGCGGCCGCCGGGCTCTCGGCCCGGTGAGACGCCGCATTCCCGGGTCTCGCGCCCGGTGAGACGCAGCATTCCCGGGCCTCGCGCCCGGTGAGCGGAAGGCCCCCGTGATCCGATCGCGGGGGCCTTCGCCGTGCCTGTCGCCGCGTCTTCGCTGTGCCTGTCGCCGTGCCTGTCAGAACAGGCGCGTGTGGGAGTCGTCGGTGCCGCGCATGGCCTCGTAGTCGAGCACCACGCAGCGGATTCCGCGGTCCTCGGCGAGAGTCCGCGCCTGCGGCTTGATCTCCTGAGCGGCGAAGACTCCCGTCACCGGGAAGAGGTGCGGATCGCGATTCATCAGCTCGAGATAGCGGGTGAGCTGCTCGACTCCGTCGATCTCGCCGCGGCGCTTGATCTCGACGGCGACGGCGGCTCCCGAGGAATCGCGGGCGAGGATGTCGACCGGGCCGATCGCGGTCATGTACTCGCGCCGGACGAGAGTGTGCCCCTCTCCGAGGAGGCCGATCTGCTCAGCGAGAAGGCGCTGGAGATGCGACTCCACTCCGTCCTTCACGAGTCCCGGATCGACGCCGAGCTCGTGCGCCGAATCGTGCAGCACCTCGTGGATCGAGACGACGAGAGCGTCGCCGGTCTTGCGGTGCGCGACGGTCCACTGCTGCGTCACTCCCGCGGCGCGCGCCTCCCCGTCGGGCTCGCCCGTGATCAGCGTGCAGGGCGGGCTCATCCAGTTCAGCGGCTTGTAGGAGCCGCCGTCGGAGTGGATGAGGACGCTCCCGTCGGCCTTGACGAGCAGGAGGCGGGTGGCGAGCGGGAGGTGGGCGCTGAGACGGCCGGTGTAGTCGACGGAGCAGCGCGCGATGACGAGACGCACCCGTCGAGGATAGACGGCGCGGCTCCGGCGGGCTCCCGGCTCAGCGCGCGGCGACGGGAGGCCGGCGGCCGAGCGGAGGAGCGGGCGGCGGCACCGAGAGCGAGGCGCGCAGCGCGACCGCGAACTCGGCCGGCGCCTCCGCCCACGGGTGGTGGCCGCTCGACTCGATGACGGCCAGGCTCGCCTGCGGCAGCAGCGCGGTGAGCGCCTCCAGAGCGGCGACGCCCGTCACCGGATCGTCCTCGCCGCCGAGGACGACCGCGGGGCAGTCGAGGCGCTGCAGAGCGTCGCGGATCGCCGCGGTGTCGTCGGAGCCGGCGGGAGTCGTGTGACCGGCAGCCCGGTCGTCGATCCCGAGCCAGGCGGTGCCGGGGGCGATCAGGAGCAGGTGGGCGACGCGCTCGGGCGCGTCCACGGCGGCGAGCAGGACGGCGCGGCAGCCGGAGTCGTGCGCGGCGAGATCGAGCTCGTCGACGCCGAGGTGGCGGCGCAGGTCCTCCACGTCGGCGGCCGTCGTGGCCGGGGGAGCGGGAGGCAGCTCCGCGGAGCCGCCCACTCCGCGCGGGTGCAGCACGAGGACGCGGCGCGTGCAGGCGATCGAGGCGAACGAGCCGAGGTAGGAGGGGTGGCGCTCCGGCTCACCGGGGACGACGACCAGGGGCCGCCCCTGACCGGCTCCGTGCTCGTCGACGTGGAGCAGGGCGCCGTCGCGCGCTCGGTACCGCATCCGCTCCCCCTCCACCGCCGTCCTGGGAAGCCTAGGGGGAGGCGCGCCGGGGCGCCCGGGCCCCACGGGGGCTTGCGGAGGCGCGTGGAGCGGGGCGGTCAGCTCCGCCGGCTGCGGGCGGCGGGGGAGGCGAGCCCGGCCACGACCACCAGGGCCAGCACCAGGAAGAGGGCGTTCAGCAGTCCGTAGTGCTCGCCGAGGAAGCCGATCGCCGGCGGTCCGACCAGGAACGCGACGTAGCCGAGCATCGCCACCGCGCTGACGCGGGCGGCCGAGTGCGGCCCCTCCGCCGCGGCCGACATGCCCACCGGGAAGCCGAGCGAGCAGCCCAGACCCCAGGCGACCGCGCCGACGACGACGAGCGCGTCGACCGGGGCGAGGATGAACAGCAGGATGCCGACGATCGCGAGCCCGGCGGAGGCGCGCAGCACCGGGACGCGGCCGAAGCGGTCGAGCACGGGCCCACCGATCACGCGTCCGACGGTCATGGCGGCGACGAACACGCCGAACACGACGGCGGCGGTCGTCTTGTCGGTGCCGTGGCCGTCGACCATCGCCAGGGTCAGCCAGTCGTTCGCGGAGCCCTCGGCGAAGGCCATGCCCAGCATGATCAGGCCGATGAGGACGAGGCGGCCGTCGCGCCAGACGCCGAGGGAGGCGGCGACGCGCTCGCGGACCGGCGGCTTCACCGTGGTCGCCGCGCCGGAGGTGTCGAGCTCCTCGCGGACCGGGACGAAGCGGATCGCGATCACCGCGGTCACGGCGATCACCACGGCGATCGCGCCGAGGTGGACGGCGACGGGCACGGCCAGAGCGGAGGCGCCCGCGCCGATCAGCGCGCCGGCCACGGTGCCGAGGCTGAAGAAGGCGTGGAACAGCGGCAGGAGCGTCTTGCCGAAGGCCTTCTCGTTGGCCGCTCCCTCGACGTTCATCATCACGTCGACCGCTCCGTTGCCGAAGCCGAGCATCGCCATGCCGGCGAAGGCCGCGGGGAGGACGCCGATGACGTCGGCCGAGACGCCCAGCACCGCGAGGCCCGCCGCCGAGACGGTGAGGCCGAGCGCCATGCCGCGCCGGGCGCCGATCGCGCCCATGACCGGCGTCGAGAACGCGAGTCCGACGATCGCGCCGATCGACATCGAGAGGATCAGCAGGCCCACTCCGGCGGTCGAGAGCTGGAGCTCGTCGCGGATGGCGGGGGTGCGCGAGACCCAGGTGGCGATCGAGATCCCGCTGAGGACGAAGATCGTGAAGACGGCGTTGCGCCAGGCGACCAGCTGCGGGCGCGTGAGCGCGGACGTCGAGGTCATGGCGGTTCTCCTGGTGCGGGCGGGATCCGGACACCGGATCGAGAGGCACGGTCGAATCGATTCGAAGCGAGCCGGTCTAAGCTATCCGGAACCCCGGGGCCGGTCAACCGACGACGAGTGCGCCGCCCCCACTAGGAGGAACGTGGAACCCCGCAAGAGCCCCCGGCCGACGCTCGCCCGCGTCGCGAGCCGGGCCGGAGTGTCCCCCTCCACCGCCTCGCTGGTCTTCAGCGGCTCCGGCCCCGTCTCGGAGGCCACGAAGGAGCGGGTGCTGCGCGCGGCGTCCGAGCTCGACTACGCCGGCCCCGACCCGCGGGCGCGCTCGCTCCGCCGCGGCCGCTCGGGGATCGTGGGGGTCGTCGTGGACGAGCGGATGCTGCACGCGTTCCGCGACCCGATCAAGATCGCCATGCTCGACGGGATCGCCGACGTGCTCGGCGGGGTCGACGCCGGGATCCTGCTGCTCACCGAGACCGGCGACGGCGCGGGCCTGCTGGCGACGGCCCCGGTCGACGCGATGATCCTGGTCGGCTGCAGCCCGTCGGTCGACGACTCCGTCGCCGTGCTGCGCCGCCGGGGGGTGCCGGTCGTCGTGGTCGAGGGCCTCTCGGAGCTGGGCGGCGCCGTGATCTCGCTCGACAACCGCGAGGCCAGCCGGACCCTCGCGGAGCACCTGCGCGAGCTCGGCCACGAGCGGGTCGCGGTGGTCGCGCTCCCGTTCGCGAAGGACCGCCGCCGCGGCGCGATCCCGCCGGGCTGGCGCTCGAGCCCCAGCATCACTCCGGTCGACCGGCTCCTCGGCGTGCAGGACGTCTTCCCGGACGCGTCGGTCGTCGCCGCCGCAGCGAGCTCGGTCGACGAGGGCGTCGCCGCGGGCCGCACGCTGCTCGAGGGGGCGGAGCCGCCGACCGCGGTCGTCGCGCAGAGCGATCTGCTGGCCGCGGGCGTGATCCTCGCGGCGGAGGAGCGCGGGCTGCGCGTGCCCGAGGACCTCTCGGTGGTCGGCTTCGACGGCGTGCAGGTGCCCGGTCTCGCGGCCGAGTACGACCTCACGACGATGGCCCAGCCCGCGGTCGAGAAGGGCCGTGCGGCGGGACGGGCCGCGGTCGCGCTCCTGGCCGACGAGGAGGCGGAGGCGGTCTGCTTCCACGCCGTCTTCCACCGCGGGAACACCAGCGCTCCGCCGCGCTGACCGGAGTTGTCCACAGGCTTCTCCACAGGGGAGGTGCGCGATCAGCGGAGCCAGACGTCGCTGCGGACCCGGAGCCCGAGGGTGACCGCGCGGGCGCCGAGGAAGCCGACGGCGAAGGCGAGCCAGAGCGCGAGGAGGCGCCATTCGGCGGGCGCGGCGGGGGTGAGCAGGGCGAGCGGGACGAAGACGGCGAGGTTCGCGAGGCCGCTGAGCGCCAGGTAGCGGCCGTCGCCGGCGCCGATCAGCACGCCGTCGAGCACGAAGACGTAGCCGCCGAGCGGAGCGGTGAGGCCCACGACGGCGATCGCCGCGGGCAGCAGCCGCAGCACCTCCGGGTCGCTCGAGAAGACGTACGGCAGGACACCGCTCAGACCGGTGACCAGCGCTCCGAGCACTACTCCTGCACCGATTCCCCAGGTCACGCAGCGTTTCGTAACGGCGCGGGCCTGCTCGGCGTCGCCCGCGCCGAGGAGGCGGCCCAGCAGAGCCTGCGCGGCGATCGCCACCGCGTCGAGGGCGAAGGCGACCGTCGAGAACAGCGTCATCGCCACCTGGAAGGCGCCCAGCTCCTCCGCCCCGAGCGAGGTGGCGGTCGCGACCGCGAGAAGGATCGCCGCGCGGAGGCTCGCTGTGCGCAGCAGCATCCAGCCGCCGGATCCCGCGGAGGAGGCCAGGCCCGCGAGGTGCGGCCGCAGCGGCGCGCCGACCCTCCGGGCGAGCCGCAGCGCGACTCCCGCGTAGGCCGCGAGCATGGCCCACTGCGCGATCACCGTCCCCAGCGCGGAGCCGGTTATCCCCAGGCCGGCCGGGTAGATCAGCACGGCGTTGAGAGCGGCGTTGAGGGCGAATCCGCCGGCGGCGATCACCAGCGGAGTGCGGGTGTCCTGGAAGCCGCGGAGGAGCCCGGTGAGCGCGAAGACGCCGAGCATGGCGGGGATCCCGGCCATGCTCACCGCCAGGTACCGCACGCCCGCCTCGGCCACCGCCGGCTCCGCGCCGAAGAGCGCCACGACGGCCGGAGCGGTCAGCGCGCCCACCACGGCGATGCCGGCGCCGAGGAGCAGGGCCAGCCAGCCGCCGTCGATCCCGGCCGCCACGGCCCTCCGCTCGTCGCCCTCGCCGAGGGCCCGGCCGACCCGCGGAGTCGTGCTGTACGCGAGGAAGACCATGAGGCCGACGATCGTCTGCAGCACCGTGCCGCCCAGCGCGAGCCCGGCGAGCGGGACGGCGCCGAGATGGCCGACCAGGGCGGAGTCGGTGAGCAGGAACAGCGGCTCGGCGACCAGCGAGCCCAGCGCCGGGACGGCGAGCCGGAGGATGCTGCGGTCGAGGGCGGAGGTCACCGCTCGACGCTAGCGGCTGCCGCAGCTCCGGGACGGGCGTACCGTGGGCGGGATGCAGCGCTTCGGGATCGGGCTGGCGGCCGTGGGCCGGCCGGCGTACATCACGGCAGGGCGCGACGACGACCTCGGCCCCGCGGCCGAGCGGAGCGTCGACGCGCTGCGGGAGCGCACGCACCTGCTGCTCGACGCGGCGTGGGACGCCGGCGTCCGCTTCCTCGACGCCGCGCGCTCCTACGGGCGGGCGGAGGAGTTCCTCGGCGGCTGGCTCGCCCGGCATCCGGAGCGGCGGGCGGCGCTCACGATCGAGTCGAAGTGGGGCTACGAGTACGTCGGCGGGTGGGCGATGGATGCGCCGGTGCACGAGCGCAAGGAGCACTCGATCGCGATGCTCGACCGCCAGTGGCCGCTCACGCTCGACGCGCTCGGCTCGGCGCCTGACTCCTACCTCGTCCACTCGATCACTCCCGAGAGCCCGGCCCTCACCGACCGCCCGCTGCTGGACCGACTGCGCGGCCTCGCCGGCTCCGGAGTGCGCGTCGGCCTCTCCACCAGCGGACCCGAGCAGGCGCGCGTGATCGAGCTCGCCCGCGCGATCCCGGAGTCGCCGTTCAGCGCGGTCCAGAGCACCTGGAACCCGCTCGAGCAGTCCGCGGGCCGGGCGCTCGCCGCCGCGCACGACGACGGCTGGCTGGTGGTGGTCAAGGAGGCCCTCGCCAACGGGAGGCTCGTGGCGCACCCGATCGAGCACGCCGGCGCCGCGCCGGACGCCGTCGCCCTGGGGGCCGTCCTCGCGCAGCCCTGGGCCGACGTCGTGCTGAGCGGCGCGGCGACTCCGGAGCAGCTGCGGGCCAACCTGCGCGCGCAGCCCCGGGAGCTCCCGGACCTCCCGGCGCTCGCCGTGGATCCGGCCCGCTACTGGGCCGAGCGCTCCGCTCTCGACTGGACCTGAGAGCACTCGAACGAAGTGAGGCGTGCGCTCCGGCGCCGCACGGGATAGCGTTCCTCTCAGCGACCCGTCTGCCCTCTCTGCGAGGGCTGGCGCGCGGATCGGCCCTCGTGATATCCCCCGAGGGGATCCGCCCCGGCCCGCCACCCCTCTTCGAGTGCGGGCGAATCGAGCGTCCGGTTCTCAGGCGATCCGCAGGTTACGGGCGGGGCGACGGCAGTGCCAGAGGAAGCGGGGCGCGCGGGCTTAACGGGGGGTGACGCATCGGCGGGCTATTGCCGGGGAGGCCGGACGGCCGTGGTCCGAGGAGTCGATCCGGATGGCGCACTCGAGGAGCTCGGCGCTCCTCCACAGGGCGCGGATCAGCGCGGGCATCCCCGGGAACGATCGTCACGATCCCGAGCCCTCAGGACTCGGAGCCCCGCCGCACGCGGAGCCGC
>NZ_PSVI01000078.1:0-11326 GCF_002931415.1 Rathayibacter sp. AY1E8 | reverse complement strand
CTTCTCGTAGATCTGCAGCTCGAGGCCGTGGACGCTCTCGGTGACGGACTGGAGCCGGTCGCGCACGCTCCCCTCCTCGCGGCGGAGCCCCTGCAGCTCGGCGTTCTGCTGCGAGCGCGCCGCCTCGGCCGCGACGAGCTCGGCCCGGGCCTGCTGGACGGAGCGGTCGACGGAGGCGAGGACGGCGGGGAGCGCGGCGGTCACCTCGGCCGCCGCGTCGCGCTGGCGACGGCGGATCACGGCGCGGCGCGCGGCCTCGTCGGCGGCGGCGCGGTCGGCGGCCAGCTGGCGGGCCAGCGCCTCCCCGCGGGACTGCTCCGCCCGCACCCGCTCCTTGGCGGTCTCGACGCCGAGCCGCGCCTCGATCTCGCGCTCGCGTGCGGTGTCGACGTCGCGCTGCAGACCGTCGCGCGCGCTCGCGTCGAGCACCGGCCGGGGCCTGGCGCGCGCGGCGTCGAGCGCCGACCTCGCCTCCTGGGCCGCGCGCTCGGCGTCGCCGACCCGGTCCGAGGCGACGGCCAGCGCCCTCGAGCCCCGGCCGTGCTCGGCGGTGGCCGCCTCGAGCTGGGCGCGCACGCCGCCGAGCCGCTCGGTGTGGGCGGCACGGGCGGCGTCGTGCTCGCGGAGGGCCGAGAGCGCGCTCGCGGCCTGCTCCTTCGCGCCGCGGAGCGCTCCGGTCTGCTCGGCGAGTTCGAAGCGGAGCCGGTCGATCCCGCCCTCGACCTCCTCCAGCCGGGCGGCGGCGGAGTCGCGCTCGGAGACGAGCTCGATCCGGCTGCGCTGCCCGCCGGAGCCGGCGCTCTGCACGGCGTCGGAGACGGTCGCGCCGTCGCGGGTGACCAGGACGGTGCCCGGATCGATGCGCTCCCTCAGGCGCCGCGCCGCGGCGAGGTCCTCGACCACGAGCACGCGCTCGAGGAGCGAGAGGACCCCGGCCGGCGCCGAGACGAGGTCGCCCGCGCGTTCCGCCCCCTCGGGAACGGTGAGAGCGACGTACGGCCGGGCGGCGTCGGCGACCAGCAGCTCGACGCGTCCGAGGTCGCGCTCCAGCGCGGCGTCCAGAGCCGCGTCGGCCCGGGTGGTCGACTCGACCAGCACGGCGTCGGCGACCGCGCCGAGGGCGGCGGCGATCGCGGCCTCGGAGCCCGGCCGCACCTGGATCCGCTCGGCGACCCGGCCGCGCACCCCCTCGATCCGGGCGGCGATCAGCTCGGCCGAGCCGTCCGAGACGTCGAGGGCCAGCGACAGGGCACCCGTGCGGGCGGCCAGCGCCTCGCGCTCGCGCTCCAGGGCGTGCAGCTCCTCGCGCAGCCGCTCGATTCCGGCCTCGGCGGCCGAGACCGCGGACTGGGCGAGCTCGTAGCCCTCGTCGAGGCCGCCGTCGGGGCCACGGCCCGCGTCGTCCAGCTCGGCCTCCAGAGCGTCGAGCGCCCGCCGCGCCGCCTCCTTCCGCCGGTCGGCCGCGTCGAGGGTGTTCTGCGCGCGCAGGACCTCGCCCCGGACGGACGCGAGACGGGAGGCGGCGGTGTCGGCCTGCCCCGAGAGGGTGGAGAGCTCGAGGTCGTAGCGCGAGACGAGGGCCGCCTGCGCGGCGATCTCCTCGTCGACCGCGTCGAGGGCGGAGCGGGCGGCGACGGTCGTGCGCTGCGCCTGGACCCACGCCGTCTCCGCGTCGAGGACGGCCTGCCGCAGGCGCTCCAACTCGACCCGCGCCTCCTCCACCTGCGCCGGCGTCACGCGCGGCTGGATCTGCGGCTGCTCGGACTCGAGCTCGAGCATCGCGAGCCGCTGCCCGGCGAGGGCCGAGAGGTTGCGCAGCCGCTCCTGCACCGACTCCAGCTCGAACGAGGTGCGCCGGGCGTCGTCGACCGCGTCGCCGACCACCTCCGCCTCGATCCGCGCTCGCCGGAGCGTCGCCTGCTCGAGCCGCTGCTGCAGGACCACCCGCTCGCTGTGCCGCTCGCTCTCGGTGCGGGCGAAGCCGTCCAGAGCGGTCCGGAGCTCGACCACGTCGTCGGCGAGCAGGCGCGCCCGGGCGTCGCGCACCACGGCGGCGATCGTCTGAGCCTGCCGTGCGACCTCGGCCTGGCGCCCGAGGGGCTTGAGCTGGCGCCGGATCTCGCCCGCGAGGTCGGAGAGGCGGGTCAGGTTCGCCTGCATCGCCTCGAGCTTGCGGAGCGTCTTCTCCTTGCGGCGTCGGTGCTTGAGGATCCCGGCGGCCTCCTCGATGAACCCGCGCCGCTCCTCGGGGGTCGCGTGCAGCACGGCGTCGAGCTGTCCCTGCCCCACGATGACGTGCATCTCGCGCCCGAGACCGGAGTCGCTCAGCAGCTCCTGCACGTCGAGCAGCCGGCAGCCGCGTCCGTTGATCGCGTACTCGCTGCCGCCGTTGCGGAAGAGGGTCCGGGTGATCGTCACCTCGGTGTACTCGATCGGCAGGGCGCCGTCCGAGTTGTCGATGGTGAGCGCGACCTCGGCGCGGCCGAGGGGTCCGCGGGTGGAGGTGCCCGCGAAGATGACGTCCTCCATCTTGCCGCCGCGGAGCGTCTTCGCCCCCTGCTCCCCCATCACCCAGGCGAGCGCGTCGACGACGTTGCTCTTGCCCGAGCCGTTGGGGCCGACGACGCAGGTGACCCCCGGCTCGAAGGCGAACGTGGTCGGCTGAGCGAAGGACTTGAACCCCTTGAGGGTCAGGCTCTTCAGGTACACCCGGCCGCCTCGCTCCCGTCCACAACGCCTCCACGGTAGCCGACGGCCGCGGCCGGGCCGGGAGGCGGAGCCCCGACCGGCCGACGGACCGCCGCGATCCCGCACCGGAACAGGCGCAGGAGGCCGCCGCGGGCGCCGGGACGTGCACACTGGGGTGGTGAACCGCACCCCCGACCCGGCGCTCCGGATCCGCGAGCTCGCGATCCCCGAGGCCGTGGGCGCCGACGGCTGGAGAGACTTCCTCGCCCTGACCGCGATCGGCGATGCGGTGGGGACCGCCCCGGACTGCCGGGCCGTCTACACCTGGAACGCCGAGGAGAACCGACCGATGCTCGCCGTGAACGAGGCCGTCGGCTTCACCCCCGTCGCCCACGAGGGCCAGTGGAGGAAGGAGCTCTCATGACCCCGCTCGTCGAGCCCGGACCGCCGCTGACCGCCGCCGAGCGCGAGCGGTTCGCCCGGCAGATCCGCCTGGCGCCCCTCGGGGAGCTCGGACAGCGGCGCCTCCGGAACGCGCGCGTGCTGATCCTCGGCGCGGGCGGCATCGGCTCGCCGGTGATCACGGCGCTCGCCGCGGCCGGGATCGGGCGGCTCGGCATCGTGGACGGCGATGTCGTCGAGCTCTCGAACCTGGCGCGGCAGACGGCGCACGACGACTCCTCGGTGGGCCGGTCGAAGGCGGAGTCGGCGGCGGCGACCGCGCGGCGGCTCTCCCCCGGCATCGACGCCCGGGCCTTCCCGGTGTCGCTGACCTCGGCCAACGTCGACGCCCTGGTGGCGGGCTGGGACGTCGTGGTCGACGGCTTCGACACCTTCGGCGCGCGCTACCTCGCCTCGGACGCGACGACGCGCGCCGGGATCCCGCACGTGTGGGGATCGGCACTCGGCTTCGACGGGCAGCTCTCGACCTTCTGGGCCGGCGCTCCGGGCGGAGGGGTGACCCTGCGCGCGCTGCACCCCGAGGCCGAGGACGCGGGCGACAGCTGCTCGACGGTGGGCGTGCTGGGCGCGCTCTGCGCGCTGATCGGCTCGGCCATGGCGGCCGAGGTCGTGAAGCTCGTGACCGGGGCGGGCGAGCCGCTGTTCGGTCGCGTCCTCGTGCACGACGCCCTCGACTCCTCCTGGGCCGAGCTCCCACTCGAGCGGCGGGTGCCGCCGGTCCCGGAGCGGCGGGCCGCGGCGGGCTCGATCACGGCGGCCGAGCTGCGGGAGCGGCTGGCCGGGCCGACGCCCCCGACCGTCGTCGACCTCCGCGAGGACGACGAGGACCGGACCGTCGCGGTGCCCGGTGCCGTGCGGATGCCGATGTCGCGCTTCGACCCCGTCGCTCTGCCGGCCGGTCCGCTCGTGCTGCACTGCGCCTCCGGGGTCCGATCGCGTCTCGCGGCGGAGCGCGCGGCGGCGGCGGGCGTGGCGTCCGACTCGCTCGACGGCGGGATGGCGTCGTGGCGGGAGCGGTGACCCGTGCCGCGGCCGCGTGCGCCGCGGAACGGGTCGGGTGAGGCGCACCCAGCGCCCTGCCGATCGGCGACCCGGGATGTTCGGTGCTCGCAGCGGAGAGGATCCGTCCTTCTCCGCGGATCAGGGCGGAGCAGTGTCCGAAGCTGATCGGCGGTGGCGTGCTCGCGGCCACCGTTCCGAGGAGAGCACCCATGCCGACGCCTTCACCGCACTCCGCGCGGCAGGCGGCGCTGCTCGATCCTCCCGACCCGCTCGACCCCGGCGCGGAGGCGTGATGCCCGAGGTCTGGAGTCCCGCCGAGAGGCGGCTGCGTCGGCTCGGCTGGATTCCGCGGCGCCCCCTGCCGCGAGGTGCCGTCTGCGACGCGATCGTCTCGCCGCGCCTCAGCCTCAGCCGCGCCTGGCTGCAGACCGGGGAGTTCGAGGTCCTCCCCCATCCCGGAAGGCTCCGCGTGCTCTTCAGCCTCGACGGGACCGGCCGCCTCTCCGCCCGGGGCCGCGACCACCGGCTCCCGGCCGGCAGCGCTCTCGTGACCCGCGCCTCGACGGTGCAGTACGCGGCGGCGCTCAGTCCGTGGGCGCGCTTCGAGTGGCAGCTGCGCCCCTCGGTGCTCCGCGCGAGCGAGTTCGCCTCGCTCACGGACCGGGTCCTCGCCCTCCCCGAGGCCTACTGGCGCGCACTCACCGGTGCGGCGAACACTGTCCTCACTTTCGGCGTCGAGCCCTCGGACGCGGCCTTCGAGCACTTCGAGATCGCGAGCGAGCACCTCCTGGCCTCGGCCTTCTCGGCGCTGCTGCCCTCCTCCGACCGGGAGGACCGGTCCCCCGCCGCCGTGTACGCGAACGGCACGCGCCTGATCGAGCGGCACTACCGCGACCGCTCCTTCACGGTGGAGACGCTCGCGGAGAGTCTCGGCGTGTCGGTCAGCCACCTGCACCGGGCGTTCTCGGCCGCCGGCACCACCCCTCGTCAGCGGATCGAGCGCGCGCGGGCCTTCGAGGCGCAGCGCCTCCTCGACGAGCTCGGCCCGCGGGCGGCGACGGACCTGGACCGCGTGGCGCGGTCGGCCGGCTTCAGCTCGCGGATCCACATGCAGCGGACCCTCCGCCGGATCGACGACGCGGGCTGACGTGCGCCGCCGCGTCCCCCGCGCCGGACGGGCTCCCGGCGAGGAGGCGGCCTGCGCGGCTCCCCCGGTCCGGCGGCGCGACGGAACGTCCACGGTCGGGCATGGAACCTCGTCGCGGCCCGTTCCGCGTCGACCGGAGGCCGGACGTTCGGCAGGATCGGCGCGTCCACCACCCCTCGCACGAAAGAAAGAAAAGGAACACCATGACGGACACCAACGCCCTGGACCCGACGGCAGCGCACTCGCGCTCCCTCCCACCGCGGATCGACTCGACCGGCGGGGGGCCCGCCCGGCGGACGATCATGTCGGGTGCGGCCTGGTCCGTCCCCGTCGTCGCCGCGGCGGTCGCGACCCCCGCGGCCGCCGCGTCCACCGGCCTCACCCTCGCCTTCGACGCCCCGGCGTACTCCTTCCCCGCCTGCACCACGAGAACGGTCTCCGTCCTCGCCACGACCAACGGCGCTCCCGCTGCCGGCGACACGGTCACCATCACTCTCCCCGCCGGCCTGACCAGCGGCGGCGCGCAGACCGTCAGGGCGACGACCGGCGCGGACGGACGCGTGAGCATCCCGGTCACGGCCGGGAACGTGGCGCAGAACGGCATCACCCTCTCCGCCGTCTCCGGCGCCGCGGGCGCGACGGCGACCGCGAGCACCACCGCGACCACGGGGACCGCCGTCCGGTACGTCACCGACGGCGGACGGACGACGACGGAGTCGAACGGCAACGTGCCCTCGGGAGCCAAGACCGTCGGACCCCGGTACTACCTGACGGAGTCGGGCGAGCTCTATCACGGCGGGGGGCGGATCGCGCGCGGCGTCACCAGCGTCCAGGGCTTCCGCGACGAGCAGAACCGCGACGTCGCCGACTTCGTCGTCGACGGCGTCTTCTACCGCTTCGTCACCGGAGAGGCCGCGCCGAAGGCCATCGGGAGCGGCGTGCCGGCCGGATCGACGGTCCATGCGCCCGCCTTCTACGTCACACCGAACGGCGAGCTGCGGCGCGCCGGCGGAGCCCTCGTGACCACCGGAGTGACGAGCGCGGACTCCTTCCGCGACCAGAGCAACAACGACGTCATCGACGTGATCGTCGGCTCGGAGCTCGTCCGCTACATCTCCTCCACGAAGAACCAGGTCTACGCCAGGAACGTTCCGGCAGGATCGACGGCCTTGGCGCCCTCCTACCACCTGACGCCGGACGGGCGCCTCTTCAACAGCAGCATCCTGGTCGCCACCGGGGTGACCAGTGCCGACGCCTACCGCGATCGACAGAACCGTGACGTCGTGGACGTGATCCAGAACGGCGCTCTCGTCCGGTACGGCGCGTTCGCGGACAGGACGCAGCCGCAGATCCGCGTCGCCTCCGGTGTGCCCTCCGACGCCACCATCTTCGCGCCGGACGCCTACGTGACCCGGGACGGCCGGGCCTTCGTCAGCGGCGTGCTGGTCGCCACCGGAGTCTCCTCGGCGTTCGGATTCCTCGACGTGCAGAACCGCAACGTGCTCGACACGATGACCAACGTCCTGTGCCCGTGACGCACGGGATCGGCCGCTGATCCGGTCCTGCCCCGCCGCACGCGGGTCCGAGGGAGGCGTCCCGCGGGTCCCTGTGCGGCGGGACAGGACCAGTCCGTCCTCGGGATGCAGCGTCCTCCAGAAGCGCGGACGCACCTGCTGCGGACCGCGCGGATCGGACGCACCGGTCCGGACGAGGACGGCTCGTCACGGAGCGCTCTTCGGGGTCAGCCGCCGGCGAACGGCGGCAGGACGTCGACCGCGGCATCGGGACGCAGCGGCGTGGCCCTGTTCGCGGTCGACACGCCGTCGACCAGGTAGGTGCACCGTGCGAGCACGTCGGCGGCCGAGGGCGCGGAGGCGACGAGTCTCTCCTCGAGAGCGCCCAGGTCGGGCACCTCGTCGAGCTCGTCGGAACCACGGCCGAGGGCGGCCTTGGCCGCCGCGAAGTAGCGGACCCGCATGCTCATCCGCCGATCGCGCTCATCGTGCGCTCGGGCTGCACGAAGCCCGCCCGGTTCATCTCGTGTCCCGCGGGCTTGGCCCACATCGCCCCGCGCCAGAGCTGGGCGACCTCGTGGTCGTCCGCGCCCGCGCGCATCGGGCCGAGCAGGTCCGTCTCCTCGTTCGAGAAGAGGCAGCTGCGGACACCTCCCTCGGCGGTGAGCCGGGTGCGGCGGCAGTCGTCGCAGAAGTTCTCGGTGACGGACGCGATGATCCCCACCTGGCCGAGCACCTCGGACCCCCCGGCCTCGCGGACGTCGAAGAGCTCGGCGGGGGCGCCGTCACGGGGGGCCGCGTGCGGGCTGAGCGAGAAGCGCTCCGAGAGCAGCGCCCGGATGTCCGCGGCGGTGATCATGGTCGCGCGGTCCCAGCCGTGGTCGGCGTCGAGCGCCATCTGCTCGATGAAGCGGAGCTGGTGGCCTCCCGCGAGGGCCCAGGCGAGCAGCTCCGGGGCCTCGTGGTCGTTGATCCCGGGCAGGAGCACCGCGTTGATCTTGGTCTGGTCCAGGCCGGCGGGACCGAGCGCGTCGATGCCCGCGAGCACGCGGTCGAGGAACGGGCGACGGGTGACCTTCGCGAAGGTCTCGGCGCAGATCGAGTCGAGCGAGACGTTGACGCGGTTCAGGCCGGCGTCGGCGAGCGCCGCCGCCCGACCGGACAGGCCGATCGCGTTCGTGGTGAGCGAGATCTCGGGGCGCGGGTCGAGGGAGGCGACGTCGCGGATGATGTCGACGAGGTCCTTGCGCAGGAGCGGCTCGCCGCCGGTGAAGCGGATCTGGCGGACGCCGAACTGCTCCACGGCGATGCGCGCGAGGCGGAGGATCTCCTCACGGCTGAGCAGGGACGCGGGCGGCTGGAACGGCAGGCCCTCCGCCGGCATGCAGTAGGTGCAGCGCAGATTGCACTTGTCCGTCAGCGAGATCCGCAGATCGTCCGCGACGCGCCCGTAGGTGTCCAGGAGGAGCGGGGTGGCGGGGCGGTCGGCCGGGAGGACCGCGCTGCGCTGTCGGGGCCGGAAGCCCGGGATCCCCAGTGCTGTGCTCATCCGCTCACACTACGCCGCGGAACCGGGCGCGACCCGGCAAGATGGACTCGGTCCCGCCGCCGGTCGGGCTCCGCCGCTCGCGAGAGGACACGATGACCTCGATCGACCTGCACGCCGCCCGGGTGCGGGCGCTGCTCGCGCCGCTGGCCACGCGGGGCGCCCGCGAGACGCTGAGCCTGGAGCCGGCCGCCGTCGCCGCCGATCCGGGCGCGTACGACCGGCGGGTCCTCGCCCGCTCCGTCGACTCCCCGCTCGACCTGCCGCGCTTCGACAACTCGCAGATGGACGGCTTCGCGGTGCGGGCGGCCGACCTCGACGCGGCGGCGCCGGAGCATCCCGTCGCCCTGCCCGTCTCGGCGCCGATCCCGGCGGGCGACCGGGCGCCGCGGCACGAGCCCGGCACGGCGACACCGATCATGACCGGCTCGCCGCTGCCGGAGGGGGCCGACGCCGTCGTCCCGGTCGAGCGCGTCGATCCTCCGCGCTTCCCCGCGGCGGGCAGCGTCGCCTTCGCGCATCCGGTGGTGCCGGCGACCTTCGTCCGCGCCCGGGGCAGCGACGCCCGCCGCGGCGAGCTCGCCCTCCCGGCCGGCACGGTCCTCCGCGCGGCCCACTACGGACTCCTCGCCTCCCTCGGGTTGACCGAGGCGGAGGTGCTGCCGCGACTCCGGGTGCTCGTCGTCCCCACCGGCAACGAGATCCGTCCCGCAGGCGCCGTCCTCGAGGAGGCGCAGATCCACGACGCGAACGGCGCCCTGCTGGCCGAGGCCGTCCGCGAGGCGGGCGCGCTGCCCGTCGTCGCCGCCTGCACGAGCGATCGGGCCGAGGACCTCCTGTCGCTGCTCGAGGAGCACGCGGGCGCGGCCGACCTGGTGATCACGGTCGGCGGTGTCAGCGCGGGCGCCTACGAGGTCGTCCGCGACGCGCTCGGCCCGGCGGGCTCGGAGTTCGGCCACGTCGAGATGCAGCCGGGCGGCCCGCAGGGCCTCGGTCTCGTGCGCGTGGCCGAGGGGCTGCACCTGCCGGTCGTCTCGCTTCCCGGGAACCCGGTGAGCGCCCTGGTCTCGTTCGAGGTGTTCCTCCGGCCCGTGCTGCGCTCGCTCGCGGGACGGACGCCCGCCGAGCGGCCGCGTCTCCGTGCGCGCCTCGGCACGGCGCTCGATTCGCCCGCGCACCTGCACCAGATCCGCCGCGGAGTCCTCGACGACGAGGGCTTCGTGCACCCGGTGGGCGGGCCCGGCTCGCACCTGCTGGCGTCCTACGCCCGCTCCACCGTGCTCATCCACGTCCCCGTCGGGACGGACCACGCAGCGACCGGCGACACGGTCGAGATCTGGAGGATCGATGACTGAGAGCGATCGGCTCACCCATGTGCGCGGCGACGGAGCCGTGCACATGGTCGATGTGAGCGCGAAGGAGGTCACGGCGCGCACCGCCGTCGCCGAGGGCTACGTCGAGACCTCACCCGAGGTGGTGCGGCTCCTCGAGCAGGGCGAGCTGCCCAAGGGCGAAGCGCTCGGCGTCGCGCGGATCGCCGGGATCCTCGGCGCGAAGGCGACCTCGACCCTCATCCCGCTCTGCCACCCGCTGGCGCTGGACGGCGTCGACGTGGACCTCGAGCCGCAGGACGGCCGCGTCCGGATCGAGGCGCGCGTGCGCACGACCGGGCGCACCGGCGTCGAGATGGAGGCGCTGACCGCGGTCAGCGTGGCCGCTCTCACGGTCTACGACATGATCAAGGCGGTCGATCGCGGTGCCGCGATCACCGGTATACGTGTGCTCGCGAAGGCGGGCGGGAGGAGCGGCTCGTGGACGAGCGGAGGAACCCCGTGACGCGGCGGGCGGTGGCGGTCGTCGCCTCCACCCGTGCCGCCTCCGGCGTGTACGAGGACCGGACGGGACCGGCGCTGGAGGCCTGGTTCACCACCCGCGGCTGGGAGTCGCGGGTGGTCGTCGTGGCCGACGGCGACGCGGTGGGCGAGGCGATCGCCGACGCGATCGGCAGCGGAGTCGACGTCGTCGTGACCACCGGCGGGACGGGCGTCGCCCCGAGCGACGTCACCCCGGAGCAGACCGCCCCCCTCCTGGAGCGGCCCCTGCCCGGCCTCGCCGAGGCGGTGCGCGCCAAGGGCGCCGCCCACGTCCCGACCGCCGTGCTCAGCCGCGGGCTCGCCGGCGTCAGCGGCCGCACCGTCGTGGTGAACCTCCCCGGCTCCCCCGGCGGCGTCCGCGACGGGATCGACGTGCTCGACCCGGTGATCGGGCACCTCCTCGATCAGCTCGGAGGCGGCGACCATGCCCGCTGAGCCGGTCGCCCTCGCCCGGCTCGCGGCCGAGGCCATCACCGTCGACGAGTGCGAGCAGGCGGTCGACTCCCCGACGCACGGCGCCGTCGTGACCTTCGCGGGCGTCGTCCGCGACCACGACGAGGGCCGCGGCGTGCTCCGGCTGTCCTACGAGGCGCACCCGGACGCCCCCGCCGCACTCCTCGCCTCCGCCCGCCGCATCGCCGAGCGCTGGCCCGACGTCCGGATCGCCGCCGTGCACCGGGTCGGCGACCTCGTGGTCGGCGACCTCGCCCTCGCCTGCGCCGTGGCCTCGGCCCACCGCGCGGCGGCCTTCGAAGCCTGCGCGGCACTGGTCGACGACATCAAGGCGTCGGTGCCGATCTGGAAGGAGCAGTCCTTCGTCGACGGCAGCTCGGAGTGGGTCGCGAGCCTCGGCTGATCTTCCTTCGAGCCCGTCCCCGCCGGGCTCGGCGCGGTCGGCCGGAGAGGGTGGTCACGTTTCGCAGAGCGGGGAGCGATCGCCTAGATCGATCCGCTGGCACGCGGATCGATCGTTCGGCTCGACCTTCCTGATCGCCGAGCCCGTCCCCGCCGGGCTCGGCGCGGTCGGCCGGAGAGGGTGGTCACGTTTCGCAGAGCGGGGAGCGATCGCCTAGATCGATCCGCTGGCACGCGG
>NZ_PSVI01000077.1:0-11373 GCF_002931415.1 Rathayibacter sp. AY1E8 | reverse complement strand
GTCGAGGTCGACGACCACGAGCTTTCCGCCGGGGACCTTGTACTCGCCATGCATGACGCCAGCCTAGGCGCGAGCCGGGGCGGGGAAGCGCTCGCCCAGCCACTCCACGAGATCGGCCGTGACCTCGGCCCGGTTGAGCTCCTGGAACAGCTCGTGCCGCGCCTCCGGGTACACCCGCACCGAGACGTCCGTGTACCCGGCCCGCCGCCGGTAGGCCTGGGCGAGCGCTTCCCCGCCCCGGCTCGCGCCTAGGCTGGCGTCATGCATGGCGAGTACAAGGTCCCCGGCGGAAAGCTCGTGGTCGTCGACCTCGACGTGGTCGACGGGAGGTTCGCCGGGTTCCGCCTGGCGGGCGACTTCTTCCTCGAGCCCGACACGGCCCTCGACGACATCGATCGCGCGGTCGTGGGCCTCCCGGCCGAGACGGACGCGAAGTCCATCGCCGCCGCCATCCGGCAGGCGCTCCCGGCCGACGCGGTCCTGCTCGGCTTCACGCCCGAGGCCGTCGCGGTCGCGATCCGCCGCTCGCTGCAGAAGGCGACCAGCTGGCGCGACTACGACTGGCGCATCGTGCACGACCGGGCCGTCCCTCCCGCGACCCACCTGGCGCTCGACGAGGTGCTGACCGCCGCGGTCGGCGAGGGCCGTCGCGAGCCGACGCTGCGGATCTGGGAGTGGGACCAGCCCGCCGTCGTCATCGGCAGCTTCCAGTCGCTCCGCAACGAGGTCGACCTCGACAACGCGGCGAAGTACGGCGTCGACGTGGTCCGCCGCATCTCGGGCGGCGGCGCGATGTTCATGGAGGCGGGCAGCGTCGTCACGTACTCGCTCTACGTCCCCGGCGACCTCGTCCAGGGGCTGACCTTCGCCGACTCCTACGCCTTCCTCGACGAGTGGGCCGTCAGCGCGCTGCAGTCGCTCGGGATCGACGCGGTCTACCAGCCGCTCAACGACATCACCTCGCCCTCGGGCAAGATCGGCGGCGCCGCGCAGAAGCGCCTGGGCTCCGGCGCCGTCCTCCATCACGTGACCATGAGCTACGACATCGACGCCGAGAAGATGGTGCAGGTGCTGCGGATCGGCCGCGAGAAGCTCTCGGACAAGGGCATCGCCTCCGCCGTGAAGCGCGTCGACCCGCTGCGCAGCCAGACCGGGCTCAGCCGCGCCGAGATCATCGAGCGCATGAAGGCGACCTTCGTGCAGCTGCACGGCGGCGAGGCGGGAACGCTGACCGAGGAGGAGTACGCGGCGGCGGAGGAGCTGGTGCGGACGAAGTACTCGACTCCGGAGTGGCTGCGGCGCGTCCCCTGACCGGCGGGTCCGGGGCGGCGGTCGCCGGCGCGTGGACCCGGAGCGGTACGCGGCGGGCCGGACCGGCGGGCGCCCCTCAGCTCGCGAGGAGCTCCTGGTGGTCCGGGTGCTCGGCGATGAACTCGGCGACGAACGGGCAGGCCGGGACGATGCGCCCGCCGAAGCGCTCGTGCGCGTCGTCGAGGGCCGCCTCGACGAGGGTCTCGCCGAGGCCCTCGTGGCGGTGCTCGGGCGCGATCTCGGTGTGGAGGAAGACCACGTCGCGGCCGCGGACGGCGTAGTCCGCGACTCCGACGGTCTCGCCGTCGAGCCAGAGCGTGTAGCGGGACGAGTCCTCGTCGTGGCGCACCTCGGAGATCATCGCGCCACTCTACGCCGGAGCCTCCCCGGCATCCGTCGAGCGCGGGCGCGAGGCGCGGAGCGTGTCGCCGGGCTCGCGCGCACTGGCACAATTGCCGGGTGCCCAGGACGATCCAGATCGCGGACGGCGTCCCGGAGTCGCGGAGCGCGGTGTTCCACGCCGACAATCTCGAGGTCCTGCCGCAGCTGGCCGACGGCGCTTTCACCGTCGTCTACCTCGACCCGCCGTTCAACACGGGCCGGGCGCAGGTGCGCACCTCGACCACCTCGGTGCGCTCCACCACCGGCACGATCGCCGGCTTCAAGGGGCGCAGCTACGAGCGGATCCGCGGCGACCTGCTCCGCTACGACGACCGCTTCGACGACTACTGGTCGTTCCTCGAGCCGCGTCTGGCCGAGGCGTGGCGGCTCCTCGCCGACGACGGCACCCTCTACCTCCACCTCGACTACCGCGAGGCGCACTACGCGAAGGTGCTGCTCGACGCGCTCTTCGGCCGCGAGTGCTTCCTCAACGAGATCATCTGGGCCTACGACTACGGAGCGAAGGCCACGCGCCGCTGGCCGACCAAGCACGACACGATCCTCGTCTACGTGAAGGACCCGCGCGGCTACCACTTCGACTCCGCCGCCGTGGACCGCGAGCCGTACATGGCCCCGGGCCTCGTGACCCCCGAGAAGGCCGAGCGCGGCAAGCGGCCGACCGACGTGTGGTGGCACACGATCGTCTCGCCGACCGGCCGCGAGAAGACCGGGTACCCGACGCAGAAGCCGGAGGGGATCCTCCGCCGCATCGTGCAGGCGTCCAGCCGCGAGGGCGACGCCGTCCTCGACTTCTTCGCCGGCTCCGGCACGACCGGCGCCGTCGCGCACGCTCTCGGCCGCCGCTTCGTCCTCGTCGACGAGCACGCCGACGCGGTCGCCGTCATGCGCCGCCGCTTCGCCGCCCTCGACCCGGCGCCGCTCTTCCTCTGACGCGGGCCCTCTCGACTCCTCAGACGTCGCCGTCCTCGCTCGCCACCCCCGCGACTCCTGCGCACCGGCCGGCTCCCACTGTCCAGGAGTCGTCGCAGTCGAGTTCGGTCGCTCCCACTGTCCAGAAGGTGTCGCACTCGACATCGATCGCTCCGACTGTCCAGGAGTTGTCGCACTCGACGCCGACTGCGACAACTCCTGGACAGTCGTGGTGGGAGGCGCGCCTCCCCAGGTGCGGGATCAGGGGTTCGTCCACAGAATGCGGATCGCGGGAGACGGACGAGGATCACGGACCCCCAGAATCGCGGCATGTCCAGCACCGACCTCGGAGCCTTCACCCGGCGAGCGGCACTCCGCGCCGGGATGACGGACACCCGGCTGCGCACTCCCGCCCTGGCCAGCCCCTTCCACGGAGTGAGCACCCGGGTGGCGCCCGTCACGCACCTGGAACGAGCCGTCGCCTATCTGCCGCGGCTGCGGCCCTGGCAGCTCTTCTCCCACCTGACCGCGGCCGAAGCCTGGGGAGTGCCGCTCCCGGCGCGACCCGGCGAGGACGATCCGATCCACGTGTCGGCGACGACGCCGCACCGGCCCCCCAGGACCCGGGGTGTGATCGGCCACACCCTCACGGAGACGGACAGGGTCGAGCGGCACGGCCTGCCGGTGACGGGAGCGGTGTCGACGTGGATCGCGCTCGCGCCACTGCTGTCCGCCCGCGATCTCCTCGCGGCGACGGACCACCTCCTGTTCGAGCCGCGCTACCCGCGCCGGGACGATCCGCGTCCCCATGTCCGGCTTCACGAGCTGCAGGACCGCCTGGCCTCCCATCGGGGCCGGGGCCGACGCGGCCTGGCTGAGGCTCTGCGGCTGGCATCGACCGGAGCCGCCTCGCGGAGGGAGACCTGGCTCCGCGCTCTCGTCGAGGAGGCGGGACTGCCCGCGCCCGACGTGAACGCCGAGATCAGGATCGGCGGCCGACTGCTCGCGGTCGGCGATCTGGTCTTCGAACGGTGGAAGGTGGTGGCGGAGTACGACGGCGGCCAGCACCGGACGGACGACGCGCAGTTCTCACGCGATCGTGAACGGCTCCTGGCCCTGCACCTCGCGGGCTGGATCGTCGTGGTCGTCCGCGCGGAGGGTCTGACCCGGGGCAGGGCGCGCACGATCGCCGAGCTCCGTGCCGCTCTCGTGGCCCACGGCTGGCGACCGTGACGCACCCCGTCGACGGATCGACCCGCTCGTCCATCCCCGCCCCGCCGCCCGCGTCCGCCCCACCGTCCGGATCCGCCCGCCGGTCCGCATCCGATCGAGCACGCGGAGCCCTCCGACTACGCAGGAGTAGTCGCACTCGGCGTCGACTGCGACGACTCCTGGACAGTCGCGGGCCGGGGTCAGCTGCTGGCGCGGACGACCAGCGACGTCGGCATCAGCGTGCGGTGCTCAACGGGGAGCCCCTCGATGCGGGCGGTCAGCAGCTCCACCATGCGGGCGCCGAGCTCGTCGGGGAGCTGGCGCACCGTGGTCAGCGCGGGGACGGCGTTCCGCGCGAAGAGATCGTCGTCGAAGCCCACGACGGACACGTCCTCGGGGATCCGGCGGCCGGCCTCGCGGAGGGCGGCGTAGGCGCCGACCGCCATCTGGTCGTTCGCGGCGAAGACGCCGTCCAGGTCGGGGTCGCGGGCGAGGAGGCGGCGCATCGCCTCGGTGCCGCTCGCCGGCGAGAAGTCTCCCCACTCGACGAGGTCGTCGGCGAGGCCGGCGTCGGTGAGCGCGCCGCGCCAGCCGATCAGGCGGTCGACGCCCGGCGGCATGTCGGCGGGGCCCGCGATGGTGGCGATCCGGCGCCGGCCGCGCTCGATCAGGTGCGCGGTGGCGACGGCCGCCCCCTCCGTGTTGTCCACGTCGACGAAGTAGGAGCCGCGCTCGTCCGGCGAGAGCGGCCGGCCGCCGAAGACGATCGGCAGCGTGCCCGAGAGCGCCGCGTAGGAGTGGTCGCCCGAGTGGTGCGAGACCACGAGCGCGCCGTCGACGTTGCCGCCGAGCAGGTACCGCCGCGTCTTCTCGCCGTCCGTCTCGGACGCGATCAGCATCGAGAGCGTGTAGTCCGTGTCGGCCAGGCGCATCGCGGCGCCCTGCACGATCGAGGCGAAGAACGGGTCCGCGAAGACGCGCGCGGTCGACTCCGGCACGATCAGCGCGATCGACTGCGTGCGCCGCGAGGCGAGCATCCGCGCCGCGTGATTGGGCACGTAGTCGAGCTCGCCGATCGCCTTCTCGACGGCGGCCACGATCTCGGCCGCCACCTGCGGGGCTCCGTTGACCACCCGCGAGACCGTCGCGCGCGAGACTCCGGCCCGCGCCGCGACCATCTCGAGGGTGGGGGAGCGGCCCCCGCCGCGGACGCCCGTCGGCTCGCTCACGGGTCAGTCCAGGATCGCCGCGGCGCTGCCGCCGAGCAGTCGGGAGTAGACCAGGCCCGAGTCCTTCACGATCCGCTCCTGCGTGTCGTAGTCGACGCGCACGATGCCGAAGCGCTTCTCGTAGCCCCAGGCCCACTCGTAGTTGTCGAGGAGGGACCAGACGAAGTAGCCGCGGACGTCGGCGCCCTGGTCGATCGCGTCGGCGACCTTCTCGACGTGGTCGAGCACGTACTGCGTGCGGTCCGCGTCGTGCACGCGGCCGTCCTCGACGACGTCGTCGTAGGCGGCGCCGTTCTCGGTCACGTAGAGCGGAGGGAGGTTCTCGTACTCCAGGCCCAGGCGGGTCAGCAGGTAGCGCAGCCCGTCGGGGTTCACCTCCCAGTCCATCGCGGTGCGCGGCAGCCCTCGCGACGGGAAGGTGATGAACTCGGAGCCGACCCAGGGGGAGCCGACCTCGCGGTCGGTCGCCTGGGCGAAGTCGTCGGCTCCGGCCGGCAGCGGATGCGCCGAGACGTTGTCGTCGTGGTAGTGGTTCACGCCGAGGAAGTCGAGCGGGAGCGAGATGAGATCGAGGTCGCCGTCGACGATCAGCTCGTCGAGCCCGAGCCCTTCGACGTCCTCGAGCAGGTCCTCGGGGTACTCGCCGCGCAGCAGCGGGTCGAGGAAGATCCGGTTCTGGAGCGCGTCGAAGCGGCGTGCGGCGTCGAGGTCGGCCTCGTCCTCGGGGTCGTCGGGGACGGCGTTCGAGAGGTTGAGCGTGATGCCCAGGTTCTGCGCTCCGAGCTGCCGGAGCGTCGAGACGGCCAGCCCGTGGGCGAGGTGCGTGTGGTGCACGGCGGCGAGGGCCTTCTGCTGCGAGATCACGCCGGGGGCGTGCACGCCCGCCCCGTAGGAGAGCAGGGTCGAGCAGAACGGCTCGTTGAACGTCGTCCAGTGCTGCACCCGGTCGCCGAGGCTCTCGTAGACGGCCTCGGCGTAGTCCCGGAATCGCTCGGCGGTGTCGCGGTTCGCCCAGCCGCCGGTCTCCTCGACGGCCTGCGGGAGGTCCCAGTGGTAGAGGGTGAGCCACGGCAGCACGCCGGCGCCGAGCAGCTCGTCGACCAGGCGGGAGTAGAAGTCGAGGCCCTCGGGGTTCACGGCGCGGTCGCCCGGCTTCACGCGCGCCCAGCTGACCGAGAAGCGGTAGGAGCCGAGCCCCAGCTCCTTCATCAGCCGCACGTCCGCGGGCATCCGGTGGTAGTGGTCCACCGCGACCTCGGGGGTGTCGCCCTTCGCGACCGCTCCGGGGACGCGGGAGAAGGCGTCCCAGATGCTGTCCTCCTTGCCGCCCTCGTGGCCGGCGCCCTCGATCTGGGCGGCGGCGGTCGCGGATCCCCAGAGGAAGCCGGCGGGCCAGTCGCGGACGGCGAGCCGGTCGGCGCGGGCGACCTGCTCCGAGAGGCTCGGGGTCGCGGGGGAGGGGGTGGGGGCGGCGCTCATTGCGGACTCCTTCGGCAGCGGTCCGACCATCCTAGAGCCCCGGTGGAGCGCTCTCTCGCCCTGGAACGCGGGACATCGTGCCCCGGACGACCGCGAGGCGCCGCCTCCCCGGCCGGACACCGCGGTGAGGGCGGTGTCCGGGCGGCGGAGGCGGCGCCTCGGAGGGGAGGAGCGGAGCGCAGGATGCGGTCGGCCGGCGCTTCCCGATCAGGCCCGGTGGGCGCCGTGCCCGTCGCGTGGAGGAGCGGTGCGGATCGAGTCCGTCCGGACGTCCGGCTCGATGCTGCCCGCGGCCAGGTCGGCCCCGGCGCGCGCGGCCAGCTGCGGGTCCGTGCGGCGCAGCTCCTCCGCGCTGTCCTCGGCCGCGAGGTCGTGCGCCTCCTGCATGGCCGACTTCGCCCGCAGCGGCGGGGTCTTGAGGAACCACGAGAGCACGAAGGCCAGCAGGACCACGCCCAGCGCGACCTGGAACACGGTCACGGTCGCGTCGTTGAACCCGGTCAGGAACGGGGCCGACAGGGCGCGGTCCGCGGTGTTCAGGAACGACGTGTCCCCGTCGAGCGCGGAGCCGATCGCGGCGGTGTCCTGCGACTGCAGCAGCTTCAGGATCCCGGCGTTGGCCGGGTCCGCGGCGACGGCGGGGTCGGTGGCGGCCCGCTGCAGATCCGCCGCGAGCGCCGGGTTCTTGAAGGCCGCGGCGATGGTGTCGGGGATCCGGCTGAACAGCACCGAGAAGATCACGGCGGTGCCCAGGGTGCCGCCGATCTGGCGGAAGAATGTGGAGGCGCTGGTCGCGACTCCCATGTTCGCCACGTCGACCGAGTTCTGCGAGGCCAGGGTGAGGGTCTGCATCATCTGCCCGAGCCCGAGGCCCAGCATCAGCATCCCGCCCATCATGAAGATCACCGGCTTGTCGATCGTCACGAAGGTGAAGTAGAAGAACGCGGCCGACATCAGGAACGTGCCGACGATCGGGAAGGCGCGGTAGCGGCCCGTGCGCGAGATGATCTGACCCGAGACGATCGAGGCGATCATCAGGCCGAGGATCATCGGCAGCATCAGGAAGCCGGACTCGGTCGGCGTGGCGCCGTTCACCAGCTGCAGGTACAGCGGGATCGCCATCATGCCGCCGAACATGCCGAAGCCGACGAGGACGCCCAGCACGGTCGCCATCGAGAAGGTCGGCGAGCGGAAGAGCTTGAGGGGGATGAGCGCGTCGTCGCCCATCATCCGCTCGGCCGCGATGAAGCCGATGACGCCCAGCGCGCCGACGATGTAGCAGACCCACGCGATCGGCGAGCCCCAGCCCCACTCGCGGCCCTGCTCGGCGATCAGCAGCAGCGGTCCCGCGGCGATGACGACGAGGGAGGCGCCCCACCAGTCGATCCGCACCGAGCGCTTGCCGGCGGGCTTGGGCAGGTGGAGGAACCGCACGACGATGAAGAGCGCGACGGCGCCGATCGGGAGGTTGATCAGGAAGACCCAGCGCCAGCCGGTGATGAAGAGGATCTCGGGGGTGCCGGCGAGCAGGCCGCCGATGAGCGGTCCGACGACGCTGGAGATCCCGAAGACGGCCAGGAAGTAGCCCTGGTACTTGGCGCGCTCGCGCGGGGGCAGGATGTCGCCCATCACCGTGAGCGCGAGCGACATGAGTCCGCCGGCGCCGAGGCCCTGCACGGCGCGGAAGCCCGCGAGGCCGAGCATCGAGGTCGAGAAGCCGGCGAGCGTCGAGCCGATCAGGAACAGCACGATCGCGATCAGGTAGAGCGGGCGGCGTCCGAAGATGTCGGAGAGCTTGCCGTAGATCGGCGTCGCGATCGTCGAGACGATCAGGTAGGCGGTGGTCACCCACGCCTGCTGCGAGAGGCCGTCGAGGTCGTCCGCGATGGTGCGCATCGAGGTGCCGACGATGGTCTGGTCGAGCGAGGAGAGGAACATCCCCGCCATCAGCCCGAAGATGACGAACAGGATCTGCCGGTGCGACATCACGGCGCCGGACGGCGTCGAGGTCGGAGCGGATGGAGCGGAGGCGGAGTCGGCCACGGTGGTCCCCTTGTCTGGCGGACGCGTCCAGGCACGGCGATCCGCCGCAAACGTTGCGTGCTGCGCAAAGTTACACCGCGTGCGGAGAGCGCGACAGAGCGTCCGGCGAGCCTGAACGGGATCTCAGGGCCGCCGTGCCGGGGCCGTGCGTCAGGCCGGAGCGGGGACCGCCTCGTCCGCCCAGCCGGCCTCACGGAGCGCTGCGCGGGCCTCGGCTCGGGCAGAGTACGGCGTGCGCACGCCGAGGATGTCGCGGTAGTTCTGGTGCCCAGGACCGGCCCAGAGGATGGCGTCGCCCTCGTGCGCCAGGGAGACGGCGACGCGGATGGCGCGCTTGGGGTCGTCGACCTCGTGGATCTCGGCGTCCGGACGGGCGGCGCGGGCGGCGTCGACGAGGGTGCGCCGGATCGAGGCCGGGTCCTCGAAGCGCGGGTGGTGGTCGGTGACGACCAGCACGTCGCTGCCCAGGACGGCGGCTCCGGCCATGGCCGGGCGCTTGAGCGCGTCCCGGTCGCCGTCGGCGCCGAACACCATGACCACGCGGCCGGGAGTGACCTCGCGGACGGCCTCCAGGGTGCGGGCGAAGGCGTCGGCGCTGTGTCCGAAGTCGACGTACACCGTGGGGCCGCGGTCGCCGGAGACGCGCTCGGTGCGGCCGGGGAGGGAGGCGTCCACTCCGCCGTCGCGGTGCAGCGCGGCGCGGATCTCGCCGATCGGCCGACCGGACTCGATCAGCATCACGATCGCCAGTCCGGCGTTGGCGGCCATGTGGGTGCCGATGATCGGGACGGAGGTCGTGATGGCACGGCCCTCGCGGTTGCCGATCCGGAAGCGGGTGCGGCCGAACTCCTGCTCGAGCACCGTCACGGTCCAGTCGGCGTCGACGCCCGGGAGGGAGGTGATCGTGGTGACCGGCACGCCGGCGACCTCGACGAGGCGCGCGCCCGCGGGGGAGTCGAGCGAGACGACGGCCCGGCGCGCGCGATCGGGCTGGAACAGCTGGGCCTTCTCGCCGAAGTAGGTGTCCATGTCGCCGTAGTCGTCGAGGTGGTCGTGGCTGAGGTTCGTGAAGCCGGCGACGTCGAAGACCACGCCGTCGACGCGGTGGCGGGTGAGCGCCTGGGCGCTGACCTCGATCGCGGCCGCGCCGACGCCCTCCTCCTCCATGCGGGCGACGAGCGCGTGCAGCTCCGTCGCCTCCGGGGTGGTCAGGCCGCTGGTCACCGAGGTGTCGCCGATGTGACGCTCAGCGGTCGAGCTGAGGCCGGGCACGACGCCGAGCTGGCGGAGGATCCCCTCGAGCATGTGGACGGTCGACGTCTTGCCGTTGGTGCCGGTCACGCCGAGCAGCACGGGGGAGCGCTCGGCCGTCCCGTAGACGGCGGCGGCGACGGCGCCCAGGCGGGAGCGGGGGTCGTCGACCACGAGGACGGGCAGACCCGTCGCGCGCGCGGCATCGGCGCCCGCGGTGTCGGTCAGCACGGCGGAGGCGCCGCGGGCCACGGCCTGCTCGACGAACTCGGCCCCGTGGCGGTTGACCCCGGGCAGGGCGACGAAGAGGTCGCCGGGCTCGACGTCGGAGGCGATCAGCGTCACTCCGCTGATCTCGGCCGTCAGGCCGCCCTCGTCGCCGATCTCGAGCGTCCGAGCGAGGGCGGCGAGAGGGACGGAGGGTGCGGTGAGGGGTCGGAGCATGGGGTCCTTCCATCGACGGCTCCGTGGGGGGCCGTGCGGCCGAGGGGGCGGTCGCACACGGAGTCGTGGCTGTCACTCAAGCTAGGGGGTCTGCTTATGTGAATCCTTAGAGGATATGCGCGACCCGCGTGGAGGGGCACGGGTGGACAGAACCGATCGCCGGTGCTTCAGCAGATGCGCAGGAACGGGTCTGTCTAGGCTCGGAGGATGACGTCGAACGAGAACGAGCCGACCGATGGGCGCCCCGTCCGCCGCCGAGCCCTGGTCATCGGGGGTGTGGCCGCCGCGGCGGGCCTGACCGCGCTGGGGGTCGGAGCCGCCATCGGGAACGGAGCGCCGGCGCCCTCGCCGACCCCCTCGACGGCGCCGCCCGCTCCGTCGCCCTCCGCCGCCGCGACCACTTCGGCGCCCACAGCGGAGCCGACCGCCACTCCGACTCCCACACCCACTCCCACCGCCTCCGGGATCGACCTCACCGCGCAGTCCGTCGACGACCCGGCGAGCACCTGGGTCGTCGTCAACAAGCTGCGGACGCTCGCGCCGGTCGACTACGTCCCCGCCGACCTGACCTTCCCCGACGTGCCCTACGTCAACCGGCAGCCGATGCGCCAGGCGACCGCGGACGCCCTCGTCCCGCTCTTCGCCGCCGCCCGCTCCGAGGCCGGCCTCTCGCTGGCGGTGCAGAGCGCCTACCGCTCCTACGACACCCAGGTCAGCGTCTACGCGGGCTGGGTGTCCTCGCGCGGGCAGGCGGGAGCGGATGCGACGAGTGCGCGCCCGGGGCACAGCGAGCACCAGACCGGCTGGGCGGTCGACGTGGTGGGAGCGTCGGGCGCGTGCGCGCTCGAGATCTGCTGGGGCGACACTCCGGAGGGGCAGTGGGTCGGCGCCAACGCCCATCGCTTCGGCTTCCTCGTGCGCTACAAGCCCGACGCCACTCCGATCACGGGGTACGAGTCGGAGCCGTACCACCTGCGGTACGTCGGGACCCAGCTCTCCGGGTACCTGCACGACTCCGGCATCGCGACGCTCGAGCGCGCCTTCGGCCTTCCGGATGCGCCCGATTACGCACCGGGGACCACTTCCTAGGCGG
>NZ_PSVI01000076.1:0-11586 GCF_002931415.1 Rathayibacter sp. AY1E8 | reverse complement strand
CGGAGGGAGGCGATCGTCGCCCCCATCGGCCGCTTCGCCGCGTACGCGTCGCCGTCGAAGGTGGTGGGGCCGAGCGCGAGACCGGCCAGCGGCGGGACGAAGCGCATCACGGTGCCCGCGAGCCCGCAGTCGATCGTCGTCGAGCCGAGCAGCTCCTCCGCGGGCTCCACGACCAGGTCGGCGCCGAAGCCGCCGGTCGAGCCGGACTCCCGGATCGTGGTGCCGAGCGAGCGCAGCGCCTCGACCATCAGGGCGCTGTCGCGGGAGTGCAGCGGCGCCCGCAGCGTGGAGGGCCCGTCGGCCAGAGCGGCGAGCACCAGCTCCCGGTTGGTCAGCGACTTGGAGCCGGGCAGGCCGACCTCGGCGTCGAGAGCGCCGGCCGCGAGGGGTGCGGGCCAGGCGTCGTCGCCGGGGAGCGCACGGGCGTCGCCGTACGGATCGAACTCGGGAGCGGAATAACGCGAGAAGACCATCGGTTGTCAGGATAGTCGGCGCGCAGGGCGTCGTCAGGAGCGTGACGGAGGCGGAGCATGACGGCAGCACCCCCGGTCCTCCGGAGCAGCAGGCCCGTCGCCCGGAGGCGCCCTCGTGCCGCAACCCCGGTCGTCCGCCGCGCCGCCGCTCTAGAATCGCTCGTGATGACTCGCGACGACGAACCCCGCACCACCCCCGCCGACGAGGCTCCCGAGCCCGCCGACGCGGAGCAGACGATCGTGGAGACCGTCGAGGAGTCGCTGGACGACGCCCCGGTCGAGGCTCCCGTCGATCTCCGCTCCCTCTTCGAGCAGCAGGCGCTGCCCTTCATCGACCAGCTCTACGCGGCCGGTCTGCGGATGACGAAGAACCCCTCCGACGCGCAGGACCTCGTGCAGGAGACTTTCGCGAAGGCCTTCGGCGCGTTCCGCCAGTTCGAGCAGGGCACCAACCTGAAGGCCTGGCTCTACCGCATCCTCACGAACACGTTCATCAACTCGTACCGCAAGAAGCAGCGCGAGCCCTATCAGAGCGCGATCGACGAGCTCGAGGACTGGCAGCTGGGCGGCGCCGAGTCGACCACGGCCACCTCCAGCCGCTCGGCCGAGGCGGAGGCGATCGACCACCTCCCCGACACCGCGGTGAAGGAGGCGCTCCAGGCGATCCCGGAGGACTTCCGGCTCGCCGTCTACTTCGCCGATGTCGAAGGCTTCTCCTACCAGGAGATCGCGGACATCATGAAGACCCCCGTCGGGACCGTCATGAGCCGGCTGCACCGCGGTCGGCGCATGCTGCGCGAACGACTCACCGACTACGCACGCGAGCGCGGATTCCGCGCCGCATTCACTTCCGGGAGCACGAAATGACCGACAGCGGCTGCACGAAGGCGAAGGCCGAGCTCGAGGAGTACCTCCACAACGAGCTGTGCAAGGAGGACGCCGCCGACATCCGCGAGCACATGGCGGGATGCGTCGACTGCGCCGACGAGGCGAAGGTCGGCGTGGTGCTGACGGTCGCCGTGCAGCGGGCGTGCAAGGAGACGGCGCCGGAGGACCTCCGCGCCCAGGTGCTCGGCATGCTCCGCGACGAGCACGCCGCGCACTCCCAGGCGCCCGCCCGCCTCTAGGCGCAGCACGACCCGGGGAGCCCCGGCCGTTCGAGACCTCCCGCGCACCGCGGGCCCTCGAGGGGCCGGGGCTCCGTCGTGTCCGGCGGCCTCCGGTCGCCGCGGCACCCGCACGTCGCGAGCGCTCCTGCCGGTCTCTGCGGGCCTGCGGTCAGGCACGGTCCGCCCGCAACGTGACGGGCCCGCCGGAACACGAGGTTCCGACGGGCCCGACCGCGTCGTGCGGACCGCGGATCAGCGGGTGAGCGCCCGCGACAGCAGGTCTGCCTGCTCGGAGGCGTGCCGCTTGGCCGAGCCGGCCGCGGGGGAGGCCGCGGACGGCCGCGAGACCACGCGCATGGACCGGCCCAGCTTCGGAGCGACCTCGAGGGCCATGAACGGCCAGGCGCCCTGGTTCTCGGGCTCGTCCTGCACCCAGACGAGCTCCGCGTCCGGGTACCGCTCGGCGATGCCGCGCAGCTCCTCGATCGGCGCCGGGTAGTACTGCTCGACCCGCACCAGCGCGATGCCGTCGTCGGGCTTCTTCTCGAGCTCCGCCTTGAGGTCGTAGTGGACCTTGCCGGCGTGGAGCAGGACGCGCTTCACGGCGGAGGCGTCCTGGATCCGCGCGTCGTCGATCACCGGCTGGAAGCGGCCCGAGGTGAAGTCCTCGACCGGGCTCGAGGCGCCGCGCAGACGCAGCATCGCCTTCGGGGTGAAGACGATCAGCGGTCGGCGGGGCCGGGAGTAGGCCTGGCGGCGCAGCAGGTGGAAGTAGGACGCCGGCGTCGACGGGCGCGCGACGGTCATGTTCCGCTCCGCGCACATCTGCAGGTAGCGCTCGATCCGAGCCGACGAGTGGTCGGGGCCCTGGCCCTCGTAGCCGTGCGGGAGCAGGAGCACGAGCGACGAGCGCTGGCCCCACTTCTGCTCGGCGGAGGAGATGAACTCGTCGATCACGATCTGGGCGCCGTTCGCGAAGTCGCCGAACTGCGCCTCCCACAGCACGAGCGAGTCGGGCCGCTCCACCGAGTAGCCGTACTCGAACGCCATCGCCGCGTACTCCGAGAGCAGCGAGTCGTAGATCCAGAGCCGGGCCTGCTGCTCGGACAGGTTCATCAGCGGCAGCCACTCCTGGCCGTTCTCGCGGTCGTGGAGGACAGCGTGGCGCTGGACGAAGGTCCCGCGGCGCGTGTCCTGGCCGACGAGGCGCACCGGGGTGTCCTCGAGCAGCAGCGAGCCGAGCGCGAGCAGCTCGCCGAAGGCCCAGTCGATGGAGCCGGAGCGGCTCATCTCCTGCCGCTTCGCCAGCAGCTGCTGGAGCTTCGGGTGCACGGTGAAGCCCTCGGGCGGTGTCGTGAACGCGTCGCCTATGCGGGTGACGACCTCGGTCTTCACGCCGGTCACCTCGGGCTCGCCCGGGTAGTCCTCGCCCTGCTGCGCGTCGGGCAGCTCGAGGTCGGCCACGGAGTCGCCGTCGGCGGTGATCACGGGGATCGCGCCGGTCTGCGCGGCGTGGGTCTCGGCGAACGCGCGCTCCAGGCGGTCCTGGAAGTCCTGGTGGGCGCGGTCGTACTCCTCCTCGGTGATGTCGCCGCGGCCGACGAGCGCCTCGGTGTACAGCTTGCGGACCGAGCGCTTGGCCTCGATCAGGCTGTACATCAGCGGCTGGGTCATCGAGGGGTCGTCGCCCTCGTTGTGCCCGCGCCGGCGGTAGCAGATCAGGTCGATGACCACGTCGCGGTGGAACCGCTGGCGGTACTCGAACGCGAGCTGCCCGACGTGGACGACCGCCTCGGGGTCGTCGCCGTTCACGTGGAAGATCGGCGCCTGGATCGTCTTCGCGCCGTCGGTCGAGTAGATCGAGGTGCGGGCCTCGTGAGGGGGAGTCGTGAACCCGACCTGATTGTTGATGTTGATGTGGATCGTGCCGCCGGTGCGGTACGCGCGCAGCTGCGACATCTGCAGGGTCTCGACCACCACGCCCTGGCCCGCCATCGCGGCGTCGCCGTGGACGAGGATCGGCAGCGTGGTGAAGGTGCCGATGGGCTTGCGGTCCTGCTTGGCGCGGACGATGCCCTCGAGCACGCCGTTCACGGCCTCGAGGTGCGAGGGGTTCGCCGCCAGGTAGACCGGGATCTCCTCGCCCGCCGCGCCGCGGAAGGTGCCCTCGGTGCCGAGGTGGTACTTCACATCTCCGGAGCCCTGGACCGTGCGCGGGTCCTGGGTGCCCTCGAACTCGCGGAAGATCTGGCCGTAGGTCTTGCCGGCGATGTTGGTCAGCACGTTCAGGCGGCCGCGGTGGGCCATGCCGATCGCGACCTCGTCGAGGTGCTCGTCGGCCGCGCCCTGCAGGACGGCGTCGAGCAACGCGATGAGCGACTCCCCGCCCTCGAGCGAGAAGCGCTTCTGGCCCACGTACTTGGTCTGCAGGAAGGTCTCGAAGGCCTCGGCCTCGTTGAGCTTGCCCAGGATGCGCAGCTGCTCGTCGTGGCCCGGCTTCTCGTAGCCGCGCTCGAGCTTCTGCTGCATCCAGGCGCGCTGCTCCGGGTCCTGGATGTGCATGTACTCGACGCCGACGGTGCGGCAGTACGAGTCGCGGAGGATCCCGAGGATGTCGCGCAGCTTGAGCTGGCGCTTGCCGCCGAAGCCGTCCGTGACGAACTCGCGGTCGAGGTCCCAGAAGGTGAGGCCGTGGCTCTCGATGGCGAGGTCGGGGTGCGAGCGCTGCACGTACTCCAGCGGGTCGACGTCGGCCATCAGGTGCCCGCGGACGCGGAACGAGTTGATGAGCTCCTGCACGCGGGCGGTCTTGGAGACGCGCTCGGCGAGGTCGACGGCGATGTCCGTGGACCAGTGGATCGGGTCGTAGGGGATGCGCAGCGCGGCGAAGATGTCCTCGTAGAAGCCGCGGCCGCCGAGCAGGAGCTCGTGCACGATCTTGAGGAACTCGCCCGAGCCGGCGCCCTGGATGACGCGGTGGTCGTAGGTCGAGGTCAGGGTGATGGTCTTGCCGATACCCAGCTCGACCAGCGTCTTCTCGGACGCGCCCTGGAACTCCGCCGGGTACTCGAGGGCGCCGGCGCCGATGATGCAGCCCTGGCCCTTCATCAGGCGGGGGACGGAGTGGACCGTGCCGATGCCGCCGGGGTTCGTCAGCGAGAGCGTGGTGCCCGCGAAGTCGCCGGCGACGAGCTTGTTGCCGCGCGCGCGCTTGACCAGGTCCTCGTAGGCCGAGAGGTAGGCCGTGAAGCTCAGCGTGTCGGCGCGCTTGATGCTCGGCACGAGCAGGGCGCGCGTGCCGTCGGGCTTCGGCATGTCGATCGCGATGCCGAGGTTGACGTGCGCCGGAGCGACGACCGCGGGCTTGCCGTCGACCTCGTCGTAGAACACGTTCTGGCTCGGGAAGTCCTTGAGCGCGCGGATGAGCGCCCAGCCGATCAGGTGCGTGAACGAGACCTTGCCACCGCGGGTGCGGCGGAGGTGGTTGTTGATGACGATGCGGTTGTCGATCATCAGCTTCGCCGGGATCGTGCGGACGCTCGTCGCGGTGGGGATGCTGAGGCTGGCGTCCATGTTGGTCGCGAGGCTCTTCGCCATGCCGCGGAGCGGGGTGACGACGTCCTCGTCCGGCGTCGAGTCCTCGGCGGAGGGCTTGCTCACCGGAGCGTCGGCCGGGATCGGCTGCGCCTTCGGCTGCTTCGACGTGGTGCGGGAGGCGGGGGTCGACTCGGAGGAGGAGGCCGCGGCGGGATGGGTCACGGCGCCTCCGCCGCTCGACGAGACGCGCTCGGCGGCAGCGGCGGGCTTCGAGGCGGCGGGCGCGGGGGCCGCGGCGGGAGCCGGAGCCGGAGCGTCCTTGCCGGAGTTCGCGAGCTGGGCGCCGTAGCGCTCCAGGATGGGCCACCAGGACTCGTCCACCGAGGCGCGGTCGGCGCTGTACTGCTCGTACAACTCCTCCACGAGCCACTCGTTGGCTCCGAAGTCCTCCGCGCCCTGCTCTGTTCCTGCTCCGGTCAACTGGCTCGACACAGCCGATCGCCCACTCTCTCCGTTGATTCGTCCTCGATCATCCGGACGGGCCCGTCGCATCCCTCGGCGCCTGCCACCGCGGCGGAGGAGGTCGTCCTCGCACCAGCGGGAACCGGTGCCGTCGCCTGGTCCCGTCCCGGTCGCCAAGCCTAGCCCCGTTCCCTGCACGGCCGACCCGGGGCCGCGCCGGAGTAGCGTTTCCCCCATGCGTTTCTCCGGCGGAACACCCTCAGGCGACCTCACCTACTCGGACGTCTTCCTCGTCCCCGGCCGCTCGTCGGTGACGAGCCGCCTCGACGTCTCGCTCGCTCCGGGCGACGGCACCGGGGCGACGATCCCCGTCGTCTCCTCCAACATGAACTCGGTCACCGGTCAGCGCCTCGCAGCGACGCTCGCGCGCCGGGGCGGGCTCGGCGTCCTCCCGCAGGACATGCCTCTGCAGGCGCTGGACGCCGCGATCCGCTGGGTGAAGCGCCAGCCGGTCGCTTTCTCCGGCGCCCTCACCGCCTCGCCGGCGACGACCGTGGAGGAGGCGCTGCGCATCCTGCCGGCCGTCGCCGGCCACGGCTTCGTGGTGCAGGAGGAGGGCGGCGCGATCCTCGGCTGCGTCCCGGCCGCGCGCCTGGCGACCGCGCTGCCGGACGCGCGTCTGGGCGACCTGGTGCACTCCGCCACGCCCTCGATCGACGCCGACGACGTGCCCACCGCGCGAGCCGCCTTCGACCTCATGGTGGCCGCCGACCTCGACTTCGCCCCGGTGCTGCACCACGGCGCCCTGGTCGGCACGCTGTCGCGCACCGGCGCCCTCCGCTCCACCGTCTACGACCCGGCGCTCGACGCGGACGGGCGTCTGCGCGTCGCGGCGGCGATCGGCATCAACGGCGACGTCGAGGCGAAGGCGCGCGCGCTCGTCTCCGCGGGCGTCGACGTCCTCGTCCTCGACACCGCGCACGGCCACCAGGAGGGGATGCTCCGGGCGCTCCGGACGGTCTCCGCGCTCGATCTCGGAGTGCCGATCGCGGCGGGCAACGTCGTCACGGCCGACGCGGTGCACGACCTCGTCGACGCGGGAGCGGACATCCTCAAGGTCGGCGTCGGCCCCGGCGCGATGTGCACCACCCGGATGATGACCGCGGTCGGCCGCCCGCAGTTCTCGGCCGTCCTCGAGACGGCCGAGCGCGCGCACGAGCTGGGCGCCCACGTCTGGGCGGACGGCGGGGTGCGCTACCCGCGCGACGTCGCCCTCGCGCTGGCCGCGGGCGCCGCCTCCGTGATGATCGGCTCCTGGTTCGCCGGCACGATCGAGGCTCCGGGGGAGCTGCGCAGCGACGCGGCCGGCCGGGTCTACAAGGAGAGCTGGGGCATGGCCTCGGCCAAGGCGGTGCAGGAGCGCTTCGACCGCCTCGACGCGTACGAGCTCGCCCGCAAGCGCCTCTTCGCCGAGGGCATCTCCTCCTCCACCATCTACCTCGACCCGTTGCGGCCCTCGGTCGAGGACCTGCTCGACATGATCACCTCGGGGGTCCGCTCGTCCTTCACCTACGCCGGCGCCCGGAGCGTGGCCGACTTCCACGAGCGGGCGCACGTGGGCCTGCAGTCGGCCGCGGGCTACGAGGAGGGCAAGGCGCTGCCGGTCAGCTGGTGAGCGGGCGCCGCGTGCTAGAACCGAGCCCATGACCATCGTCGACAACGCCGTGTACGTCGACGGCCGCCGCATCCGGAACCCCGACTCGCTCGAGGACACCTTCGAGCTGATGCGCGACGAGCACGGCATGGCCTGGATCGGCCTCTACCGCCCGACGCGCGAGGAGGTCGAGGCGGTCGCCGAGGAGTTCGGGCTGCACCCGCTCGCCGTCGAGGACGCGCTCAGCGGGCACCAGCGGGCCAAGCTCGAGCGCTACGACGACGGGCTCTTCGTCGTGCTGCGGCCGGCGCGCTACGCGGACGCCGCCGAGACGGTCGTCTTCGGCGAGCTGCACGTCTTCGTCGGCCCCGACTTCGTGGTCACCATCCGGCACGCCGACTCCCCGGACCTCGCCCGCGTGCGCCGCCGCCTGGAGGAGGATCCGGCCCTCCTCGCCCGCGGGCCCGAAGCGGTGCTCTACGCGATCCTCGACCAGGTCGTCGACGAGTACGCGCCGGTGGTGTTCGGCGTCCAGGGCGACGTGGACGAGATCGAGGACCAGCTCTTCGGCGACGACTCGGACGACGGGCTCTCCGAGCGCATCTACCGGCTCTCGCGCGAGGTCATCCACTTCCAGCGCTCGGTGCAGCCGCTGACCGCCCTGCTGCACGAGCTGCTGCAGGAGTCGACGCCCGTGGAGGGGGAGCCCTCGCCCTCGCCGGAGCGGATCGAGCTGCGCCGCTCCCTCCGCGACGTGCTCGACCACACCATCCGTGTGACGGAGGCGGTCGACTCCCTGCGCGCGATCCTCGACAAGGCGCTCACGGTGCACTCGACGCTCGTCTCGCGCCGGCAGACCGAGACCGGGCTCGCCCAGAACGACGTGGTCCGCAAGATCTCCTCGTGGGCGGCGATCCTCTTCGCCCCGACCCTGGTGGCCGGCATCTACGGGATGAACTTCGACGACATGCCGGAGCTGCACTGGCGGCTCGGCTACCCCTGGGCGCTGGGCCTGATGGTGCTGTTCGGCTTCGCGCTCTACGCGGTGTTCAAGCGGAAGAAGTGGCTCTGAGCCGCCGCGTCGGAGCACGCCCGGCGGCGCTCCGCGGCGGGTAGACTCGGCGCCACAATGGACGACCCTCCCTCTGCGCATCCGGCCTGTTCCGATCACTGCCGTGCTCCTCGGACTCCCGCTCGACGCTCCGGTGCCGCCGCTCCGCCGGCCCGCACCGTCCGGCCCTCCTCGCACCTCCCTCTCGTGACCGGGGGCGACCACCGTGGGAACTGAGTGGCTCCTCCTCGGCGTCGGCCTGCTGCTGACCCTGGGCACCGGCGTCTTCGTCGCCAGCGAGTTCGCGCTGGTGAACCTCGACCGGGCCGACCTCGAGGCCCGTCGCGACCGTGGCGAGACGCGCCTGGGCATGACCATCGCGGCCCTGCGCGTCACCTCCACGCACCTCTCGAGCGCGCAGCTGGGCATCACTCTCACGACGCTGCTCACCGGCTACACGATGGAGCCCGCCCTCTCGACGCTGCTCCAGGAGCCGTTCAGCGGACTCGGCATCCCGGAGGAGGCGCTCGCGCCGGTCATGACGGTGGTCGCCATCGTCATCGCGACCCTGCTGTCGATGATCCTCGGCGAGCTGGTCCCCAAGAACTTCGCCCTCGCTCTGCCGCGGGCGACCGCGAAGCTCGTCGTGCCGCTGCAGACCGCGTTCACGACGGTGTTCCGCCCGGCCGTCGCCCTGCTGAACGGCAGCGCGAACGCCCTGCTGCGCCTGGTCGGCATCGAGCCGAAGGAGGAGCTCTCGGGCGCCCGCAGCGCCGAGGAGCTCTCGAGCCTCGTGCGCCACTCCGCGAGCGCCGGACTGCTCGAGGAGGACACGGCCGACCTGCTCGGGCGCACCCTCCGCTTCTCCGCCCTCACCGCGGGCGACGTGATGACGCCGCGCCTGCGCCTGTCGACGGTCGAGCGCGCGAGCACCGCGCAGGACGTGCTCGACCTCGCCCGCACCACCGGGTTCTCGCGCTTCCCGATCACGGACGACGACATCGACGACATCGTCGGAGTCGTGCACGTCAAGCAGGCCGTCGCCGTGCCCCGCGGCAAGAGGTCCGACGTGCCGGTCACGGCGCTGCGCTCCGAGCCGCTCCGCGTCCCCGAGACCATGAAGCTCGACGTGCTGCTCACGGAGCTGCGCGGACGCGGCTTCCAGCTCGCGGTCGTCGTCGACGAGTACGGCGGCACGGCGGGCGTCGCCACGCTCGAGGACCTGGTCGAGGAGCTGGTCGGCGAGGTCGCCGACGAGCACGACCGCTCCCGGGCCGACGTGGTCAAGCTCCCCGGCTCCACCACCTTCCCCGGCATGCTCCGCCCCGACGAGGTCCTCGACCGCGCCGGCGTGCACATCCCCGAGGAGGGGCCCTACGAGACGGTCGCCGGATTCGTGATGAGCGAGCTCGGCCGCCTCCCCGCCGTCGGCGACCGGGTCGACGTCGAGGGCGGGTCTCTGCGCGTCGAGCGCCTGGACGGCCGCCGCATCGACCGCCTCCGCTTCACGCCCGATCCCGACGCGGATCCCGACGGGATCCCCGACCCGCTCGCCGACGTCGCCCGCGGACACCGCGGACGGAAGGAGTCCGACGATGAGTGACTGGGCCGGAATCGCCTGGCTCGTGGTGCTCCTCGCCGCGAACGCCTTCTTCGTCGGAGCGGAGTTCGCGGTCATCTCCGCGCGCCGCTCCCAGATCGAGCCCCTCGCGGAGAGCGGACGCCGCAGCGCGATCACCGCGCTCGCCGCGATGGAGCACGCCACACTGATGCTCGCGACCACGCAGCTGGGCATCACCGTCTGCTCGCTGCTGATCCTCAACGTGAGCGAGCCGGCGATCCACCACCTGCTCGAGGTGCCGCTGCACGCCGTCGGCATCCCCGACGAGCTCTCCGGCACCGTCGCCTTCGTCATCACGCTGCTGATCGTGTCGTTCCTGCACGTGGTGCTCGGCGAGATGGTCCCCAAGAACATCTCGTTCTCGATGCCCGACCGCGCCGTGCTCCTCCTGGCGCCGCCGCTCGTCGCCATCGCCCGGGTCCTCCGCCCGATCATCGTCGCCCTCAACGCGGTCTCGAACGGAGTGCTCCGCCTCTTCAGGGTGGAGCCCAAGGACGAGGCGAACAGCACCTTCACGCTCGAGGAGGTGCAGACGATCGTCGACCAGTCCACCCGCGAGGGCACGCTCCGCGACTCGACCGGGACCCTCCTCGCCGCGTTCGAGTTCACCGAGAAGAAGGTCCACGACGTCGCCCTGCCCCTCGACGGGATCGTCAGCCTCCCCAGCGGAGCGACCCCCGCCGACGTCGAGCGCGCCGTCGCCAAGCACGGCTTCTCGCGCTACGTGATCCTCGGCGAGGACGGCACCCCCGAGGGCTACATCCACCTCAAGGACGTCCTCGACCTCGACGGCGACACGGAGGGCGCCAAGTTCCGCCTCCCCGTCCCCGCCAAGCGCATCCGCCAGCTCGCCTCGATCTTCGAGGCCACCGACCTCGAGGACGCCCTCGCGATCATGCGGCGCACCGGCGCCCACCTCGCCCGCGCGTTCGACGAGCAGGGCCGCGCCACCGGAGTGCTGTTCCTCGAGGACATCATCGAGGAGCTCGTCGGCGAAGTCGACGACGCCACCCGCCGCTAGGCGCGGGCCGCGGAGGGGCCGTCTGCGGCGTTGTCGTCGGGTGCGATACCGCCGGTATCGCTTCCTCCTCCGCCTTGCATCCGACCCCTCCGCGGCCCGCGCCCGCGGGTGCTGGAGGCGGCGTTGTCGTCGGGTGCGATACCGCCGGTATCGCTTCCTCCTCCGCCTTGCATCCGACCCCTCCGCGGCCCGCGCCCGCGGGTGCTGGAGGCGGCGGCGGCGTTGTCGTCGGGTGCGATACCGCCGGTATCGCTTCCTCCTCCGCCTTGCATCCGACCCCTCCGCGGCCCGCGCCCGCGGGTGCTGGAGGCGGCGTTGTCGTCGGGCGCGATACCGCCGGTATCGCTTCCTCCTCCGCCTTGCATCCGACCCCTCCAGCACCCGCGCCCCCCTGGAAAAAGGGGAGAGGGGTGCGGCTGCGCCGGCACCAGTGCGCTGCGCCGGCACCAGTGCGGCAGCGGCGGCACCGGGCGGCTCCGTCGCAGGGCGACGTAGGGTGGCGGGATGGGTGAGCGGGTCGGGACGGCGGAGGCGGCGCGGAGCATCAGGGTGCCGCGGGAGGACGACGACAAGTACACGCGCGGGGTGCTGGGGATCGCGACCGGGTCGGAGCGCTACCCGGGAGCGGCGGTGCTCGGCGTCGAGGCGGCGGTGCGGA
>NZ_PSVI01000075.1:0-12085 GCF_002931415.1 Rathayibacter sp. AY1E8 | reverse complement strand
CTGATCTCGTACCTCTGGTCCCTCGACGCCCGGTCCGCGACCTGGGTGAGCGGTCTCTCCTGGCTGCTCGTGATCGCCGCGAGCGCGGCGGGGAACGGCGCGATCCGAGTCGTATCGTGGCACAACGCGACCCGCCCGGACAGCGGTTCCGGCCGCCTCGCGCACGCGGATCGGCGCGCCGTATGACGCGGGCGGTCGCGCTCGGGGGCCGTGATCCCGTAGAGTCGAGACATCTCCTGGGCGATCGCCCGAATTCCACGGCTGAGAAGTCGCACGACGACGAAGAGACTCAGCCCCTGATAGAGACCGCACCGACCGAGAGCATCGTCCTCGGTCGTCCGGTTCGAACGCCCGCCTCGCACGCGGGTACCGCCCTTCACAGGACGCCGCGGAAGCCGCGCCGTTCCTCGTTCGACCCCCGCTCCACCGGCACGCCCGGTCCGCGGGACGTTCTCCCCCGCAGAGCCGCCCTCCCCCGGAGGCGCGAGCTCAGCCCCTAGACGACCCGGACGACTCCGGCAGACGCGTGTTTCACCCGCGGAGGCCGAGTCGAGCGGGTACCGCACACTCGTGCGGACTCTGACGACGCCGGCCCCGGTCGGCGTCATTAACACATAAGGAAAAGAAATGCCTACTGGCACCGTTAAGTGGTTCAACTCCGAAAAGGGCTTCGGCTTCATCGCTCCCGACGACGGAGGCGCCGACGTGTTCGCGCACTTCTCCGCCATCGCGAAGCAGGGCTACCGCGAGCTCGTCGAGAACCAGCACGTCGAGTACGACGTCGAGCAGGGCCGCAAGGGCCCGCAGGCCGCGAACATCCGCGGCGTCGGCGAGTAATCTCCGACTTCCGACGCCCCGTCGACCAGGATCCCCGGATCCGGTCGGCGGGGCGTCCGTCGTTGACGGGGTGATCGCGCCCCCGGCCGGCGGAGGCGAGAGCCGTGTCACCCCTCCGGGTCGCAGGATCGGTATCCTCTCCGTGGCGGCTCCCGAGCTCACGGAGCCCGCGACGCCGTCCGGGACTCCGGCGCGTCGGCACGACTTCACGGCGGAGACAATGGGACGACTGATCTACGGACCGCAATCACTCGAGATCGACTTCGAGGACCGGCTCCTCGCGCACCTCAAGGTCGCGATGTTCACCAAGATGCGGCGGAACGAGTCGTTCAGCCTCTCCTGGAGCGAGCCGGAATCGTCCGGCTACGGCCGCAGCTCCGTCTGGGTGCACCCGACGACTCCGCTGCACTTCCGGTTCCACGGCAGCAAGCGGCCGTCGCTGAACCGCCTGTGGATCGAGCAGTTCATCGCGAGCGCGAACAACACCGGCGAGATGACCGTGGTGCCGGAGCCGGCCGAGGGCTCCTGAGCCGCGACGCTCCTCAGACCACGAGCGGCCGGGCCGTGTGCACGAGCTCCTCGTGCGGCAGGGCCCGGAGGCGCTCGGCGATCTCGGCACGGGCGCCCGCGTCGACCGACGCCCGGGCGTGCTCCTGCGGCCGCAGCGGCGTGAGGGTGACCAGGTCGGCGTGACCGGTCGCCAGGTCGAGCCGCTCGGGCAGGCCGGGGCTGCGCAGGCCCAGGAGGACACCGACGGCGCCCTGCTCATCGGTCCAGGCGGGCGGCGCCGCGACGTTCGCGAGCCGCGCCGTGTCGAGGGAGCTGCGGCAGCACACTCCCTGGAGGGCGGCCCGTCGGGCGGCCTCGTACAGCAGGCGGAAGTGCCAGTGGTTCCAGAGCTCGGCGGTGGGGACGCCGCGGACGGCGGACGTCTCGAGGCACAGCTCGAGGCCGAGACCGGTACCGGGATGCGCGAGCCGGTCGAAGGGATCGCTCAGACCGTCGGTCGCGAGCACCACGGAGGCGCCGCGGTCGACGCGCAGGAACGCACGGTGATCGGTGGGCCAGCGCGCGCCGCCGCGGACGCCGGGATCCTCGGTCGAGACGACGACGGTGCGATCGAGCGCACCCACTCCGCGCCAGGCGTCGGCCCGGTCCTCCGCCACCGCCTCGGCCAGCGCCCGCCTCTCGTCCTCGGTCCATCGGACCTCACGAGTGCGGTTCAGGAACAACGACATGGGACTCCCCGTCCGCGCGACCGGCGTGCCGCGCTTCTGGAACGCTACGGCGCCCACCCCTGCTCCTCCTCCGAGCAACCGGAACGCCAGCTGTGTTTGTTGCGCGGCGGTCCCCGCCCGCCGCGGCGCGGTCGGCTCCCAGGAGTGGCCGGGCAGGTGGAGCGGGTCGCGTCCGGCTACGCCGAAACGCTGGAACGCGTTTCGACGGTTCGCCTCAGGCGGTGTTCACTCCCGCGGCGGTCCCCCGCCCGCCGCGGCGCGGTCGGCTCCCGCAAACGGACGGGCAGGTGGAGTGTGTCGCGACCGGCCACGCCGAAACGCTGGAACGCGTTTCGACGGTTCGCCTCAGGCGGTGGTAATTACCGCGGCGGTAGCCGGCCGCCGCGGAAGAAGGCTCAACCCAGCGGGTTGATGCCGTTGGTGCGCCAGCGCTCGTCGGCGAGCTGGCCGGCGGTGCCGGCGCTCGCGTTCTCGCCCAGGGGCTCGCCGCCCTCGACGGCGTCGGCGCCGAGCGCGGTGCCGGCTCCCTCGGCGGTGCTGCCGGGGGGAAGCAGGCCCTCCTCGTCCTCGCGGGGGCCGACCTCGTCCTCGGGGGCGTTCTCGGAGCCGCTCTCGCTCATCGGGTCGTAGCCGTGGTCCGGGTCGCGGCTCTCGTCGGCCGTCGTGTTCTCCTCGACCTCGGCGTCGGCGGGGCGGACGTCGTCGGCCTTCTCCGCATCGGTGGAGGGGGTGGCCTCGAAGCCTGCGAACTCGGGGCTGTCGTCTGCGCTCATGGCCGCCACGGTAGCACCGGGCCCGCGGGCACCGGAGGGGGTTCCGCCGGGCGCCCGCGACGCCTCCGCTCAGCGGTCACGCCCTAGGCTCGGGGGGCTGGCACGGACGACGGGAGCGACATGCGACGACTCGGGTACGACAGGTTCGGCGGGCCCGATCTGCTCTCGTGGCGGGAGGCGCCGGTGCCGATGCCGGGTCGCGGCGAGGTCCTGGTGCGCACGCGCGCGGCGAGCATCAACGCGACCGACGAGAAGATCCTGTCCGGCTCCGCGCGGATCATGGCCGTCGGCCGCTCCCGTCCCTACGGGTTCGGCCTCGACATCGCCGGCACCGTCGAGGCGCTCGGCCCGGGGTCGCACTCGGTCGCGATCGGCGACCGCGTGGTGGGGATGACCCGCGACGGCGACGCCTTCGCCGACGCGTCCATCGCGCGCAGCCGCTCGCTCGTCCCGATGCCCGACTCCCTCGGCTTCGTCGAGGCCGTCACGCTCGCGATGTCGGGCGGCACCGCGGTGGGCCTGGTGGACGCACTGCACGTGCGCGCCGGCGAGCGCGTCCTCGTCAGCGGCGGCTCGGGAGCCATCGGCGATCCGACGATCCAGCTGCTGGTGCGGGCGGGCTGCACGGTCGCGGCCACCGGCTCGGCCGCCTCCGCCGACCTGCTCCGCTCGCTCGGCGCCGAGCCGCACGACTACCGCGCGCTCGACCTCGGGGTGCTGGGCGGCCGCTTCGACGTGGTCGTCGACGTCTCCGGCCACCTGCCGGTCGACGACGCGGCGATCCTCCTGGCCGAGGGCGGGCGCATCGCGACGCTGGTGCCGAGCGGTCCGGCGCTGGTCTCGCAGGCGACGGGCCTCGTCCGCCGCGACCGCCCGCGGGTGCGCAACATGATCGTGGTGGCGACGGCGGAGCGGATCGGGCGCGCGGTCTCGCTCGCCACCTCCGGCGAGCTGCGGCCCCGGCCGGGCGCCGTGCATCCGCTGGGCGACGTCGTCGACGTGCTGTCGCGCCGAGCGACCGGCGCCGACCGCACGATCGGCAAGATCGTCTTCACCGCCGACGACTCGGCTCCGCTGAGCTGACCTCCGGCTCCTCCTCCTCTGCCGGGCGGCCGAGCGAGAGCGTGGCCAGGAAGCCGACGGCGAGGAACCCGGCGGCGGCGAAGGCCGCGTAGCGGGTGCCGTCCGAGAACGCCTCGCCCGCCGCCCGGGCCGCGTCGGCGGTGTCCGGTGAGGCGGCCAGCCCGGCGATCGCGGCGCCGGAGGAGTCGACCACCGCGTCGACGGTGCTCGCGACCTGCTCCGCGGGGAGGCCCTGCTGCTCGAGCGAGGTCGTGAGGACCCCCGCGGTCGAGGTGTAGAGGATCGTCCCGAGCACGGCGATGCCCAGCGCCGAGCCGATCTGCCGCGCGGTCGACTGCGTGCCCGAGCCCTGCCCGCTGAGCTCGACGGGCACGTCCCGGAGCACGACCCCGGTCAGCTGCGCCGTCGCGAGGCCGACGCCGAAGCCGTAGACGGCGAGGAACGGGACGAGGGCCCACCACGGGGTGGAGTCGGAGACGACCAGGCCGATGCCCGCGACGCCGACGATCTCGGCCGCGAGACCCACCCGCACGATCAGCACCGGCGCGACCCTGTTGCCGAAGGCGCCGGCGAAGCCCGAGGCGACGAAGGAGCCGAGCGCGAGCGCGAGGAGCACCAGGCCGGTCTGCACGGCCGTGTAGCCGAGGACGCTCTGGAGCCAGATCGGCAGCGCCAGGATGATCCCGAACTCGCCGAGCGAGACGATCATCGCGGCGAGGTTGCCGTTGCGGAACGAGGCGAGGCGGAAGAGCCCGATCGCGAGCATCGCCGAGCGCCCGGCGCGCTCGCGGGCCCGCGCCCAGAGGACGAAGGCGACCCCGGCGAGCACCGCGACGGCGAACGCGATCGGGACCGGCGAGAGACCGAGCGGCCAGCTCCAGCCGCCGACGCTCAGGCGCTCGTCGACGCCCCACCAGCCGAGGGTGCGCCCCTCGATGAGGGCGAACACCAGGGAGGCGGAGGCGATGATCGAGAGCGCGGCGCCGACGAGGTCGACCCTCCGCCCGTCGGGCTGCCGCGACTCGTCGACGAACAGCAGCGCTCCGACCACGATGATCACGCCGAGCGGGATGTTGATGCCGAACGCCCAGCGCCAGGAGAAGTCGGTGGTGAGCCAGCCGCCGAGCAGCGGGCCGACCGCGGTCATGCCGCCGATGGTCGAGCCCCAGACGGCGAAGGCGATGGCGCGCTCGCGCCCACGGAAGGTGGCGTTGATCAGCGAGAGGGTCGTCGGCAGCACCATCGCTCCTCCGACGCCCTGCACGACCCTGGAGAGGATCAGCAGGTCGCCGGTCGGAGCGAGGGCCGCCGCGACGGAGGAGAGCGCGAAGAGCGAGACGCCGACGATCAGCATGCGGCGCCGGCCCCAGCGGTCGGCGAGGGTGCCGAAGACCAGCAGGAGCGCGGCGAACACGAGCGTGTACGACTCCTGCACCCACTGCACCTGGGTCGAGGTGATCCCGAGATCGGCGACGATCGACGGGATGGCGACGTTGACGATGGTCGAGTCGACGATGATCGTCGCCACTCCGAGGCTGATGACGACCAGCCCGATCCACTTGCGGTTGCGCACGACGCTCTCCTCCGACGATTTAGTAAGCCAGCTGACTATATGCCCGCGGAGGGCGCCGTGTCGAAGGGAGGGCCTGGAAGATTAGCGGGAGGCGGGCGCGGCGACAAGGGCGCGAAGCTCCCGGAGCCGCCCGGTCAGGATGGACGCATGCCCGCATCCCCCCGTTCCTTCCCGTATCCCCTCGGCGTCTCCCTCCGCGGCGACGCCGGCGCCGACGTCGCCGTCTACTCCGAGACCGCGGACAGCGTCGAGGTCTGCCTCTTCGACGAGTCCGGAGCAGAGACCCGCGTCGCCCTCACCGAGCGGACCGGCCACGTCTTCCACGGCCTCGTCCCCGAGATGGGCATCGGCACCCGCTACGGACTGCGCGTCGACGGCCCCTGGGACCCCGCCAACGGCCTCCGCCACAACGCCGCCAAGCTCCTCCTCGACCCGCACGCCACCGCGATCGAGGGCTCGTACACCTGGTCCGAGGACGTCTTCGGCCAGTTCTACGAGGACGCCGACACCCGCAACGACGCCGACTCCGCGCACGCGGTCCCCCGCTGCGTCGTCACCGACCCCGACTCCTTCGACTGGAGCGGCGACACCGCGCCGCGCATCCCGCTCGAGGAGACCGTCGTCTACGAGGTGCACGTGAAGGGCTTCACGAAGCTGCACCCCGACGTGCCCGAGGACATCCGCGGCACCTACCGCGGCCTCGCGCACCCTGCCGCGATCAAGCACTTCACCGACCTGGGCGTGACCTCGGTCGAGCTGCTCCCCGTGCACCAGTTCGTGCAGGACTCGCACCTCGAGGAGAAGGGCCTGCGCAACTACTGGGGCTACAACTCCCTCGGCTTCTTCGCGCCGCACAACGAGTACTCGCACGCCGGGGACGACGGCTCGCAGGTCGACGAGTTCAAGGCCATGGTCAAGGCGTTCCACGAGGCCGGCCTCGAGGTCATCCTCGACGTGGTCTACAACCACACCGCCGAGGGCAACGACAAGGGCCCCACCCTCTCGTTCAAGGGCATCGACAACGGCTCCTACTACCGACTGGTGGAGGAGGACCGCGCGAACTACTTCGACACCACCGGCACCGGCAACAGCCTCAACGTCGCGCACCCGGCCGCGCTCGGCCTGATCATGGACTCCCTGCGCTACTGGGTGACCGAGATGCACATCGACGGCTTCCGCTTCGACCTCGCCACCACCCTCACCCGTCAGACCGGCGAGGCCGAGGTGCACAGCGCCTTCCTCGACCTGATCGCGCAGGACCCGGTGCTCGCGCCCGTCAAGATGATCGCCGAGCCGTGGGACACCGCCGGCTACCAGGTCGGCGGCTTCCCCGCGGACTGGTCGGAGTGGAACGGGAAGTTCCGCGACGACGTGCGCGACTTCTGGAACGGCGCCGACTCGGTGCTCGGCACGACCGCGCAGCGCGTCCTCGGCTCCCCCGACGTGTACGAGGCCGACCGCCGCTCGCCGGTCTCCAGCATCAACTTCGTCACCGCGCACGACGGCTTCACCCTCGCCGACCTCACCGCGTACTCGCGCAAGCACAACGCGGCCAACGGCGAGGACAACAACGACGGCGAGAGCGACAACCGCTCCTCCAACAACGGCGCCGAGGGCCCGACCGAGAACGAGGCGGTCAACGAGCGCCGCGACCGCATGCGCCGCAACTTCCTCGCGACGCTGCTGCTCTCGGCCGGCGTGCCGATGATCCTGGGCGGCGACGAGATCGCCCGCACGCAGGGCGGCAACAACAACGCCTACTGCCAGGACGACGAGATCTCGTGGTTCGACTGGGAGAACGCGGACCGCGAGCTGCTCGCCTTCACCCGCGAGCTGATCGCCCTCCGCGCCGCGGAGCCGGCGCTGCGCCCGAAGTGGTTCCGCCGCGCCCCCGGCGACGGCGGCCCCGACACGGTCGACATCCTCCGCTCCGACGCGCAGGGCTTCGCCGACGAGGACTGGGACAACCCCGACGCCCGCTCGATCACCTTCGTGTTCGAGCACGAGGGCAGCGCGAGCTTCGCCCTGCTGCTGAACGCGGCGGAGAACGGCGTCGAGTTCACCGTTCCCGAGGCGCCCGGCGCCGAGTGGACGCTGGCCGCCTCGAGCGACCCGGAGCAGGTCGTCGAGGGCGAGGTCACCACGCTGATCGTCCGCGACGGCTCGTTCACGCTGCTGCGCTCGGCCTCCTGATGACCGGCCGGACCCCGCGGCTCCTCCGCTTCGGCGGGCGCATCGCGGGGTTCGGCACGTCCTCGGGCACGAGGATCGTGCTGGGCCTCTGGGAGGACACCCCCTTCGGCCCGTTCGCCGACGCGATGGTCGAGGACGGCGACGGCCACCGCCTCCTGATCGCACCGACCCGCGAGGTCGCGGACTTCATCGGGTCGACGTACGCGTTCGACGAGGTGCGGATCGCGCCGGTGTCGTGGCGGAGGATCGCGGGCGGCCTGTCCGTCGCGGCCGGACCGCTCGCGGTGCGACTGGAGCTCGGCGGTCTCACTGCGCTCGGCCGGCTGCTGCGGATCGTTCCGCGACCGCTCGCCGAGCACCCGGCATGGCTGACCGCGATCTCGCCGGTCGCCTCCCTGCTCGTCCGCGGAGTGAGCACGGCCGGGTCGGCCGGGCACGGACGCCGCGAGTACTACGGCGTGCGGGCGATCCGCCGCGTGGAGGGCGTCCACGCGGTGCTGGCGGAGGAGGACCTCGGCCCGCTGCGCCCGCTCTCGCCGCCCGTGCGGTTCGGCTTCTCGTCGGCGCCCGCCGCTCCGGCGATCGTCGACGTCACCACCACCATCGCGCTTCCGCGCGAGGGGACCACCGCGCTCCGGCGCGACCGAGAGAGAGGAGCCGCCTCGTGAAGAAGGGCGACAAGATCAGCTGGAACACCTCGCAGGGCGAGACCCACGGCGAGCTGGTCGAGAAGAAGACGAAGGAGTTCCAGTTCGAGGGGCAGAAGTTCAACGCCTCGGACGACGAGCCCTACTGGATCGTGCAGAGCGACAAGACCGACGCGAAGGCCGCGCACAAGGAGTCGTCGCTGACGAAGAAGTGAGCGGGCGCAGGCCGAGCGGCTGCGGGCCGGGCTCCGGATCGACTCCGGGGCCCGGCCCGCGCCCGTCTCACGCGATGCGGATGAGCTTCTTGTTCACGAACTCCTCGAGGGCGGGGCGGCCCATCTCGCGGCCGGTGCCCGAGCGCTTCACGCCGCCGAAGGGCAGCTCGGCCGCGTCGCCGAGGACGAGGTTGATCCAGACCATCCCCGCGTCGATCCGGTCCGCCAGGCGCAGCGCCTGCTCCTGGTCGGTCGTGTAGAGGTAGGAGCCGAGGCCGTAGGGGGTGTCGTTCGCGAGGGCGATCGCCTCGTCCTCGTCGCGGACGCGGTAGAGCGCGGCGACGGGGCCGAAGAACTCCTCGCGGTAGGCGTCCATCTCGGGCGTGACGCCCTCGAGCACGGCGGGCGGGAAGAAGTTGCCGGTCACCTCGCCGCTGGCGCGGACGGTGGCCCCCTGCTCGCGCGCGGCCGCCAGCTGCGCCTCGAGTCGCTCCGTCGCGGCGGAGGAGGAGAGCGGGCCGAGGAGGGTGCCCTCCGCGAACGGGTCGGCCGGCTGGGCGCGGGTGAACGCCTCCGTGAACTTCTCGGCGAACGCGTCGTACAGCTCGTCGATCACGATGAAGCGCTTCGCGGCGTTGCAGGACTGGCCGTTGTTGTCCAGGCGCGCGGCGACCGCGTCCTCGACCGCCTTGTCGAGGTCGTCGGTCGACAGGAGCACGAACGGGTCGGAGCCGCCGAGCTCGAGCACGACCTTCTTCAGATGGCGGCCCGCGAGCTCCGCGACGGCCGCGCCGGCCCGCTCGGAGCCGGTGACGGAGACACCCTGGACCCGGGGGTCGGCGATGACGGTCGCGGCCTGCTCGTTCGTGGCGTAGAGGTTCACGTAGACGCCGGCGGGCGCGCCCAGCTCCTCGGCCGCGGTATGGAAGATGTCGGCGATGGCGGCGGCCGACTCCGGGCACTGCGGCGCGTGCTTGAGCAGGATCGTGTTGCCCGCGACCACGTTCGGGCCGGCGAAGCGGGCCACCTGGTAGTAGGGGAAGTTCCACGGCATGATGCCCAGCAGCACGCCCAGCCCGGCGCGGCGGATCAGCGCGGAGCCGGTGCCCTCGGCGAGCTCGATCGGCTCGTCGGAGAGGAAGGCCTCGCCGTTCTCGGCGTAGTAGCGGTAGATGTCGGCGGCGAAGCCGACCTCGCCCTGCGCCTGGTCGAGCGGCTTGCCCATCTCGCGGACGATGATCGCCGCGAGCTCGTCGGCGCGCTCGACGTGCAGCTCTGCCACGCGGGCGATCAGCGCCGCGCGGGTCGCGACGGGCACGGTCCGCGACCAGGAGGAGTACGCGTCCTGCGCCGAGCCGATCGCCGCGGTCAGCTCGGCGTCGCCGAGGGTCGGGTACTCGCGGAGGGTCTCCCCCGTGGCCGGGTCGATCACGGCGTAGTGGGTGCTCATGCGGGCTGTGCTCCTTCGCGCTGGGGGGCCGGTGCGGTCGCGCCGTCCTCGTCGATGATCTCCTGTGCCAGGCGCCTGCCGACGCGGATGGCGCCGTCGACGTGCTGGTAGCCCTCGGCGGCGAGGTCGCTCGTGCCGAAGCGGAGCGGACCCACCGGCTCCAGCTGCAGCGCGCCGTACCGGGTCAGCCCGCCCAGGTCGAAGCTCGCGGCGTACGCGCCCTGCGTCCACTCCTCGGACGCCCAGTCGCTCTCGTAGTAGACGACCGGATCGAGTGCGGCCGGGCCGAAGTAGGCGGCGAGCGAGTCGAGGATCGCGGCCTTCCGCTCCGCCTCGTCGAGCGCGAGCACGCGGTCGGCCTTCTCGTCCGAGACGAAGCCGACCAGGGTGCCGCGCTCCTCCCCGTGGTTCGAGTTGTCGTAGGCCTCGTGCACGAGCGAGTGCGGGCTGAACGCGGTGCCGGAGAGGCCGGCGGCGCGCCAGAAGGGCGTGGCGTACGTGGCGTGCACCTTGATCACGAGGCCGAGCGACTGGTGCTGCAGGGCCTGCTGCCGCAGGCGCGGGAGCGGCGGGTCGAACGAGATGCGGCCGACGAGGTTCGGCGGCACGGCGACGATCGCGCGGCGGGCGCGGAGGACGACGCCGTCGGCGCGCACCTCGACCCCGTCGTCGCCGTGGCGGACGGAGCGGACCGGGTGCCCGAGCAGGACGCGCTCGGCGCCGAGGCGCTCGGCGAGCCGCTCCGGGACCTGCTGGAGGCCGCCGATCACGCGCTTGTCGAGGATGAAGTCGGCGTCGACCAGGTTGCTGAAGCTCCCCGCGCTCGCGGCCATGAGGAGCGCCTGGAGGAGGGAGAAGGCGTGCGCCGGCTTGGTGAGCATGGCGTCGGCGAGGAAGAGGGCGATGTTGGCCCGCGCCTCCTCGTCGTCGCTCTGCTGCTCCAGCCAGGCGGCGAAGGTGATGCGGTCGTAGTCGCGGGCGAGCGGATGCCTCCATGGCGCCGCCGGGTCCGTCTCGGCGACGAGGCGGTCGAGCACCTCGATCAGGCGGGAGATCTCGGACTCGGTGCGCTCGCTCCCCGGGAAGATGTCGCCGGTGAAGCGGCGAGCGGAGCCGTCGGCGCCGATGTAGACGCTCTCGCCCTCGCGGTAGCGGGAGTAGGTGCCGAGGCCGAGCTCGTCGAGGGTCTCGAGGAGCGCCGTCTGGTCCGGCGAGACCCACTGGCCGCCGAGCTCGAGGAGCTGCCCGTCGACCACGCGGGTCTCGAGCCGCCCGCCCACGCGCTCGCGCGCCTCGACGACGACGACGTCGCGTCCGTGCTGCTGCAGCCGGAGCGCCGCGGTGAGTCCGGTGGCACCGGCTCCGATCACGACGACGTCGTGCTCGCTGGGGGACATGACTTCTCTTTCCGTCGGTGATCGCGGGAGTGGACGCGCGAATACGGATGATCCTGTCACAGAAGCGGAGGAGAACGTCAGTGCGTGCGCCCGACGGAGGGTGGACTCGAAGCGCCCTCCATCGAACTACATAGGCGTGCTATATTGTTTCTCGTGCCCGATCCCAGTGCCCCCGTGCGTCTCGCCTCCGCCGCCACCGCCCTCACGCGGTTCGCGGGCCGGGCGAGCGGCGCGACCGGGCTCGGCGCGCAGTCCGGAGCAGTCTGGTCGACGCTCGCCGAGCTGCGCACCGCCTCCCCCTCCCGCCTCGGCGAGCTCGCCGAGCGGGCCCGCGTCACCCAGCCGACGATGACCGGCATCATCGCCCGGCTCGACGAGGCCGGCTGGATCCGCCGCGTCCACGACACCGGCGACGGCCGCGCCTGGCTGATCGAGGGCACTCCCGCCGGCTTCGACGCCCTCGCCGAGCACCGGCTCCGCCTCGAGGCCGCCCTGGCCCCGCTGTTCGAGGACCTCGACGAGGACGACCGCCTCGCCCTCGAGCGCGCCGCGACCCTCGTCGAGGCCCGCGTCGCCCGCATCGCCGGCCCGAACGTGGTCGCGGGCAACACGATCCTGCTCAAGCACGCGCCGCAGTGCCCGGAGTCGGCCGCCGCCATCGCCGACATCTTCCATACCG
>NZ_PSVI01000074.1:0-13485 GCF_002931415.1 Rathayibacter sp. AY1E8 | reverse complement strand
CGGGTCTCGCCTCGCAGCCCCTCGTCCGAGAGCGACGGCACCACGACCAGGTCCGACTTCCCCACGTTCGCCAGCGCCTGCGCGTACTCGACGACCGCCCGGCGGCCCATCTCCTCGTGCGGCAGCGCCACGGTCGTCAGCCCGGGGCGGAGGTAGGCGGCCAGCTCGTCGTCGTCGAACGACACCACGGCGACGTCGCCGGGGATCGAGAGCCCCGCCTCCGCGACCGCCTGGTAGGCCGCCTCACGCCGAGCGGCTTCGGGCACGACGGCGCGGGCGGACAGGTCGCCTTCGCCGACCCGGACGCGGGAGTCGGCTTCGCGTTCCTCACCAACCGGATGGAGGGGGTCGGCGACGTGCGCGCGACCCGCGTCGTCGAGGCGCTCGCGACCGCGCTGCGACTGCCCGTTCCGCGCGGACTCTGACCCCTCCGCGCCACCCCCGTCAAGGGGTGGGGCGCCCGGTCGGCGCCGTCCTAGCGTCGGGGGACGGGCCGACCGGAGGGGCGGTCCGGGATCCAGGGGAGGGCGAGATGCAGAAGCTGTACTACGCGAGCGGATTCGTGCTGCTGGGCGACGAGGTGTGCTCGGCGGTCGTCGAGTACGCGCAGGCGCTGGCGAACGTGGGGAAGTCGGACCTGGTCGTGGTGCCGTCGCTCTCGGACGAGGGGCTGCGAGGCGAGACCCGTCTCCTGGTCGGACCGGCCAGCCAGCTCTTCACCAGCCCGGCGCTCGACCGCGGCGTCGACCTCGACGATCCGGAGGCGGTGGAGTCGATGCGCGAGAAGACCCGACGGCTCCAGCCCGCGCGGCCGACCGTGCAGCCGCGCGGCGAGGGCGACGACAGCGAGGACGACGGCGGGACCGACTACCTCTGACGCCTCAGGTGTCGAGCGTGGTGCTGGGGCGCTCGCCGAAGCGGTGGGCGTACGAGGCCGAGAACCGGCCGAGGTGCGCGAAGCCCCAGCGCCGTGCGACCTCGCTGACGCTGACGACTCCGGACTCGCCCGCCCGCAGCTCCTTCTGCACGCCGTCCAGCCGGATCCGCCGCAGGTAGTCGACCGCGGTGAAGCCGAACTCGCGCCGGAACTCGGTCTGCAGCGTCCGCAGGCCGATGCCCGCCGCGTCGGCGATCTGCTCGGTCCGGAGCGGCTCGTGGGCGTGCTCGTACATGTACTCGATCGCCTGGCGGAGGCGCCCCGAGCGGGGTACTCCGAGGTCGCCGGGAGTGTCCAGCGTCGAGTGCGGGAAGGTCTCGAGCAGGGCGACGGCGACCGCGCGGTCGGCCTCGCGGCGCAGCAGCGGCGAGCTGTCGGCGTCGTAGATCACCCGGGCGACCGTCGCGACGGTCGCCGACCAGCGCCGCAGCGCCGCGCCCTCGGGTCGTGCGGTGGTGTCGAAGAGGAGGGGGCCGCGGGTGCCCTCGACCTCCTCCGCGATGCCCTCGAGGTACGCGCCGTCGAAGTGGATGAGGTTTTGGCGGTAGTCGTGGAACTCGAACCGGCTGGGACGGTCGTTGACGAAGATCGCCGGCTGCCCGAATCCGAGGGTCACCGCGTCGCCGTCGAGATCGGTGACGCCCGCGCCGGCGGTCAGCCACGAGACGACGTACTCGCCCTCGGTCTGGATCGAGCCCTGCACGGAGCCGGCGAACTGGCTGCCGCGGAGCGTCACATCGCCGTCGCCGACGGAGGTGTAGCGGTACGAGAAGTCCTCGCCGGGCTCGACGACGAAGCGGTGCCCGTTGTACGACTGCTCGAAGAGGGCCCGCGCCTGCTCGATGTCACGCCCGCCGATGTCGGAGCGCATGACCTCGTCCTTCTCGTTCATCCCGATCAGGGTCGCACGAGGAGCGCTCCTCACCGCGTGCCCCGAACGGGGAATTCGTTAAGCGGATAAACCAGTCGCGGGTCCGGCGGCGCGGGTCATGGCCTGGACGGTCGCCGCCTGGAACTGCGTGAGCAGCACCACGGTGTGCCGCGCTCCGGCTTCCACGGCGAGCGAGAAGGTGGCGCCGGCCGGAGTGGCCCGCCAGGAGCGGATGTCGCGGGTGCCGACGCGGGTCGAGTCGCCGGTGCCGGCGCTCCGCAGCACCAGGGAGTCGGGCAGCACGCAGAGCGCGCCCGTCACGCCGTCGACAGTGGAGGAGCACTCGAAGCCTGCGTCGTCGCGCACTGCACCGGCGAGCTCGACGAAGTCGGTGACCTCCATCGGCTCGTCGTCGTCGCGCCTGGACACGGCGCGCTCAGGCAGCGTGCGTGAGCCCGGAGGACTCGGGCTGCTGCGCCGGCTCGGTGACGATCCGCAGGCCCCGGCCGCTGTTGGCCTCCTCCATCAGTGCGCGCACCCAGGTGGCGTTGATCGCCGGCATGCGGCTTCCGTGGAACGAGAACTGGAGGGGGATGGTCGGGTGCAGCCAGAGCGTCTGGCGTCCGGTGCCGTGCGCGCTCGAGGCGTCGAGCTGGAAGGCGAACGCCTCGTCGCGGCGGAACTTGTTGATCATGACGATCTGGAGGTGCGCGAGCGCGCGGTCGTCGATCTCGTGCGAGGTGGGGGGAGTGCCGTAGAGGAGAGCGCCCATGGTGCGTGCCGCCGTTCTGTGCTGTGTCGCGGGTGCCGACCGCGACGGTGGGGTGCCCCGGCGAGTGCCGCCGGGAGGGGGAGTGCGAGATGGTGGGGGGTGTTCGTGGGGAGCAGGACCCGGGGTGTGCTGTGCCGCCGAGTCGAGTGTCCGGAGTGTCGATCCGGGGGTGCCGTGCTCCGGGATGTCGAGCCCGGATGCCGTCGCGCCGAGCCGTCGATCCCCGCTGACGCCTGCTCTGCAGGCCCGTGGAGTCGGGCGGTCGGGCCGTCCCTCCGGCTGTTCTCCGAAAGTACGCCCCTCGTTCGGAGGGCACGTGTCGCTATCCGGAATGCGAAGCAGTGGCTCCGGCCGCCGGGCGGACTCCCAGCCGGGCGACTCCGGGGCTCAGTTGCGGGTGCCTCCGAAGGGCGGGGCGGCTGCGTCGAGACACCGTGCTCGTGCGCGAGACACCGACTCGGCAGTGAGGTGCCGGGCGGGCCGGCAGTGTCTCGGCAGGGCGGGGCAGGTGTCGGTGGGTGCTCGGACGGGAGTGAGGCCCCCTGCGTAGGCGCTGCGCGAGCTCCTGCGGCGAGACGCTGCTCTCGTGCGAGAGGCGCCGCCTTCCGCGGTGGTGTCTCGCCGGGTTGGCGGTGTCTCGGCAAGTCGGCGGGAGGAGGAGGGTGCGCTCCTGCGCGAGTCGTCGCGCCACCGCTCCGGCGGGGGTGCCGACGCTCAGAAGGCGTAGCGGACGCGGCAGTAGGGGAGGCGCTCGGCGAGGAGGGCGCGGAAGCGGTCGAGGGCCGCGCGCTTGAGGTCGCGTCGGTAGCGGATGTTGACGGCGCCGTTCTCGGAGACCTTCTGCTCCTGGCGTCCCGGCTGCCAGAGCAGCGACTCCGCCTTCGGGTGCCAGCCGAGGTTCACCTCGTGCAGGCCCCCGTTGTGGGTGAGGAGGATCACCTCGGCCGCGAGCTGCGCCTTCGCCCGCGAGTGGAGGGCGGCGTCGAGCTGGTCGAAGAGCTCGGTCCAGTCCTGCTGCCAGGTCTCGGTGAGGATCACGGGCGAGAAGTTGACGTGCACCTCGTAGCCGGCGTCGACGAAGTCGTTGATCGCCGCGATCCGCTCGGCCATCGGCGAGGTGCGGATGTCGGTGACCTTCGCCGTCTCGGCGGGCATCAGCGAGAACCGGATGCGCGTGCGCCCGAGCGGGTCCCACTCGAGGAGCTCGCGGTTGACGTACTTGGTCGCGAAGGACGCCTTGGCGGTGGGCGACATCCGGAACAGCTCGCAGAGGTCGCGGACGTTCTCGCTCAGCAGCGCGTCGACGGAGCAGTCGCTGTTCTCGCCGATGTCGTAGACCCAGGCCTCCGGGTCGCACTGGTTCGCCTCGGCCTTGGGGCCCTGCTTGGCGATGTGCCGGGCCAGGTGGCGCTGGATCTGCTCGATGTTCGTGAAGAGCGTGATCGGGTTGCTGTAGCCCTTCCTCCGTGGCACGTAGCAGTAGACGCACGCCATGGCGCAGCCGTTGGCGGTGGAGGGGGCGATGAAGTCGGCCGAGCGGCCGTTCGGGCGCGTGACGAGCGACTTCTTCACCCCGAGCACGAGCGCCTCCGTCTTGATGCGCACCCAGCGCGCGACGTTCGCCTCGTCGCCGTGCACCTCCGGGATCAGCCAGTGCGACTCGACGGGAACGATCTCGGCGCCCGGCCATCGCGCCACGACCTCCTGCCCGCGGGGCAGCTCGAGCGCGGCCGGCTCGGCGTAGATCCGCCGGATGTCGAGCAGGCGCCGCTCGCGGACCTGCGCGGACGCGGGGCTCGGAGCGGTGTCGGACATGAGTCCGTTCTATCGGCGACCACCGACATCCGCTGGGCAGAGCCGTCGCCCGCCGCGCAGGTCCTCCGCCCGCCTGCAGGCACCGTTCCGCCGCTCCCTCAGGATGGAGGCATGCCCTCCTCCGCCGACCGCTTCCGCCGCGCCGCCGTCGAGCTCGCGCAGACCTCCGAGCGGCAGGTCGAGTGGGCGCTCGCCGTCGCTGACGACGCGCGCCTCCTCGCCCTGATTGACGAGCTGCCCGCGCAGCACCGGCAGCCGTCCCTGCTCTTCTCGGTCGCGCGGCTGCTCGGCGTGCCCGACGTCGACGGCGCCGGATTCGCCGCGTGGCTCCGGAGCGAGTGGGCGCGGGTGGCGCCGGTCGCCGCCGAGCGGAGGACGCAGACCAACGAGGCGCTGCGGTGTGCGCCCCTGGTCGCAGCGCTGGAGCGGATCACGGAGCCCGGCGAGCCGGTGGCGCTCGTCGAGATCGGCGCCTCCGCGGGGCTCTGCCTGGCGCCGGAGCGGTACTCCTACGCCTTCACGGCGAGCGACGGCGAGACGCGGCTCGGGTCGGGCGCGCCTCTGCTGCGGTGCGCGGTGAGCGGAGGCGCGGCGCCGGCACGGCTGCCGGTCGTCGCGTGGCGCCGGGGGCTCGACCTGGCGCCGCTCGACGTCCGCTCGCCCGAGGACGTCGCCTGGCTGGAAGCGCTGCTCCCGCCCGACCGCCCGGAGCGGACCGCGCGGCTCCGCTCGGCCGTGGAGACTCTGCAGGACGACCCGCCGACGATCGTCGCGGGCGATGCGGCCGCCGAGCTGCCCGCCCTGCTCGACGCGGTGCCGCCGGGTCTGCGGACGGTCGTCGTCTCGCTCGGGACCCTGGTCTACCTTCCGTGGGCCGCGCGCGAGAGCGTCCTGGCGACGGTCGCCGATCGCGGCGCGAGCCTGGTGACGCTCGAGGCGGAGGCGCTGCTCCCGCACCTCGTCGCCGCGCGCGGGGACCGCACGGCTCCCGAGCCGACGCCGTTCCTGCTCGCCGCCGACGGCGTCCCGCTCGCGAGCGCGGCCGCCCACGGCGGCACCCTCTCCTGGCTGGCCTGAGGCGCGCTCCCGCGCCGTGTGCGGGCTGCCCGATGCTCGGGAGGTGCCCGGCGCCCGGTGCCCGCTCCGCCCCGGCGCTCGACCCGCGCCCACTGTTCAAGAGTTGTCGCACTCAGCGTCGAGTGCGACAACTCCTGGACTCTCGCGGAGGAGCGAGCGTCGAAGCCCGAAGCCCGAAGCCCGAAGCCCGAAGCCCAACGCGCAGCGACCAGCGCTCTGAGCTCAGGCGCTCGGCCCGATCGTCCGCCCACTGTTCAAGAGTTGCCGCACTCAGCGTCGAGTGCGACAACTCCTGGACAGTCGCGAAGGAGAGGGCGTCGAAATGCAGCGCTGAGAGCTCGGAGCTCGGAGTCGCGGCGCTCGACCCGCGCCCACTGTTCAAGAGTTGTCGCACTCGGCGTCGAGTGCGACGACTCCTGGACTCTCGCGGAGGGGAGGACGGCCGAGCGCAGGACTCAGAGCTCAGAGCCAGAGCTCAGAGCGTCCAGCGTCCAGCGTCCAGCGCCCTACAGTCCGTCGACGACGAGCTGCGTCGCGCGCGGGACGTACGAGGTGTTCGTCGTCGGGTCCCAGCCCACGAGCGCGACCGCGTCGCCGCCGACGCGCGCGGTGATGCCCACGAGCGAGAACGGCTTGCCGCCCACGGCTCCGGACACCTTCCAGCCGAGCGTCTCGTCGGCGCCGGTCAGCGTCTGCTCGGTGCGCTCGACGGTCGTCTCGACCGGCACGCCCTGCATCGCGAAGAGCGTCGAGCCGGAGGCGCAGCGCGTGGTCGCGTCGGTGGCGCTCGCGAGGAGCGAGGCGGCCGCGTCGGCGGTGCCGGTGCTCGACACGACGGCGGTCATGGAGCGGTCGGCGCTGGTGCCGTACGAGAGTCCGGCGGCGGGCTGCGCGGTGTCCCAGCCCAGGCCGAACGGCGAGAGGCAGCTCGCGTCGGTCGCGGTGAGGCCGGGGTAGATCGAGTCGAGCATCTCCTGGATGCTCGCGTACTCGCCGGGCACGAACTGCACCCCGGTCAGCACGGCGGCCACCTGCTCGCCGGTCTTCTGAGCGGTGTCGGCGGTCGGGGCGGCGGCCGTCGCGGTGGCGGACGGGGCGGCCGACGACGAGGGGAGCGTCGGAGTGAACGGGCGGAGGGTCGATCCGCTCGTCGCGGTCCCTGAGCAGCCCGAGAGGGCGAGCAGCAGCGCGCCTCCGATCAGAGTCGTGCGCAGCAGTGTCCTGGACATCATGTCTCCCCCTTCGCCCGCCGGCGCTGCACCGGGGCGCCTGAGGCTAGCAGAGCCTCGCGTCCCGGAGGCGGCCCGGCGCCGCCCGCAGGACGGGGCGACCCGGTGGCGCCCGCAGACCGGAGGCGGTCCGGCAGCGCGTGCGGATCGGAGTCGGCCCGGCCCTGCCCGCACGACGGAGCCCGGAACCCCGAACCCACGCCTCCGACGGCCGCTCCCGCCGCCTCCGCTCCGCAGCTCAGATCTCGGTGTGCCCGAGCTCGGCTCCCGCGAGCAGGCGGATCTCCGGCTCGGCGATGCCCTCCAGCTCCAGCACCACGACGCGGTTGCGGCCGGCGCGGGTGACCGGCGAGGGGACGATCAGCGTCCGCTGCGGTCCGCGACGCCAGTAGCGCCCGAGGAGGAAGCCGTTCACCCAGACCAGTCCCTTGCCCCAGTGCAGCGTGTCCACGTACAGGTCGGCCTGCTCGTCGAGGTCGAACGAGCCGGAGGCGAGCTGCGGTCCGGCCGAGAACGCCGGTGCCGCGACGGCCAGGTCGGGGAGGCACTCCAGCGCGAGGGCACGCGCCGCCCAGCCGGTCAGCGCGGCGTCGTCGAGCGTCACGCCTCCGATCAGGCCCTTGTGCTCGCCGATGCGCGTGCCGTAGTTCACCCGGCCCTGGTTCTCGACCAGGATCGCGAGCTCGCCGCGCCCGCTCGGCAGAGTCAGCGCCCGCTCGTGGTGGTCGCGCGCCAGCACGCCCACCGGCACGCCGTCCAGCAGCACCCAGGCGCGGTCGCGCACCTCCTCGCCCACCACGAGGCGGGCCGGAGCGGAGGAGCCGTCGAGCGTCGTCGTGAAGAGCACGAAGCCGTCGTCGTGGCCGAGGTCGTCGAAGCTGGCCATCGCGTCGAGGTGCGCGGCCGGTCCGAACGCCTGGCCGAGGCCGAGGAGCGCCGGGCCGGGGACGAGCGGAGCGGTCAGGGCGGGGGCCGGCGGGCGCACCGCGGGCACCTCCTCCGGCACCGGCGCGTAGCGCGCGATGACGTCGCGGAACGCCCAGAACTTCGCGGTCGGGTCGCCGCCCTCGTCGAGCGGGGCGTCGTAGTCGTAGCTCGTCGTGATCGCGGCGTAGCGGCCCTTGTCGTTCGCGCCGCTGGTCAGGCCGAAGTTGGTGCCGCCGTGGAACATGTAGATGTTGACCGAGCCGCCGGCCGCGAGCAGCGTGTCGAGCTCCTGGGCGGAGGCGTCGGCGTCCGTCGTGTGGTGCTGGGTGCCCCAGTCGTCGAACCAGCCGCACCAGAACTCCATGCACATCAGCGGGCCGGTGGGCTGGAACTCGCGCAGCGTCGCGAGGCGCTCCGTGGTCCGCGAGCCGAACGAGCCGGTCAGGTGCAGGCCCGGCAGGCTGCCGTCGGCGAGCATCTGCGGAGTGGGCTGGTCGATGGTGGTCAGCGGCACCGTGATGCCGGAGTCGCGGGTCACCCGCACGAGCTCGGCGAGGTACTCCTTGTCGGAGCCGTACGCGCCGTACTCGTTCTCGATCTGCACGAGGACCACGGGCCCGCCGGCGTCGATCTGGCGCGGGGCCACGATCGAGTACACGCGGCGCAGGTAGTCGCTGACCGCGGCGAGGTAGTTCGGCTCCGAGCGGCGCACGCCCACCTCGGGGTCGCGGAAGAGCCAGGCCGGGAGGGCGCCGTTGTCCCACTCCGCGCAGATGTAGGGGCCGGGACGCACGATCGCGTGCATGCCCTCGGCGGCGATCAGGTCGAGGAAGCGGCCCAGGTCGAGCCCGGCGTCCTCGCGCCACTCGCCGCGGCGCGGCTCGTGCGCGTTCCAGGCGACGTAGGTCTCGATGGTGTTCAGGCCCATCAGGCGGGCCTTGCGGATCCGATCGGCCCAGAGGTCCGGGTGGATGCGGAAGTAGTGCAGCGCCCCCGACAGGATGCGGTGCGGGCGGCCGTCGAGCTCGAAGTCGGCGGTGCCGATGGCGAAGCGGCTCTCGGGAGCGGTGGTCATCTGGATCCCCCTCAGGATCGGTGCCCGGTGTGTCCGAGCGTGAGAACGACGCGGGGCCGACCGGAGCGATCCGGCCGGCCCCGCGTCGAGCAGTGGTGCTACTCCGAGACGGTGAAGCCCTGCGCGTTGCCGTACTGGACGAGCTTGCTCTGCCAGTCGGCGAGGCCCTGGTCGAGGCTGGTGCCGTTGGCGTACGCCTGGCCGACGGTGTCGCCGAAGACGCTGTTCGCGTACACCTGGTAGGGCAGGTACGACCAGCCGGAGCGGACGTCCTTCGAGGCCTGGGTCAGCACCTCGTTGATCTTCTGGCCGCCGAAGTACTCCGACTCCTGACCGGTGAAGTCCGAGCTGTCGAGGTCGGCCGTGGTCGACGGGAATCCGCCGCTCTGCAGGAAGACGTCGACCGAGGCCTGGTCGCTGTTCAGCCAGCGCAGGAACGCGGCGGCCAGCGCCGGGTTCTCGCTCTGCTTGGTGACGGACTGGCCGCCACCGCCGTTCTCGGCGCTGACGGCGGTGCCGTCGTAGGTCGGGATCGGCGCGACGGCCCAGTCGCCGGAGGCGTCGGGGACGCTGGACTCCAGCACGCCGGGCATCCAGGCGCCCGTCACCAGGGAGGCGATGGAGCCGTCGGCGAGGCCCTTGTACCACTCGTCGCCCCAGGCGGGGGTGTCCGAGAGCAGCTTCTTCTCGACGAGCTGGTTCCAGACGCCGGTCCACTTGGCGGTGCCCTCGTCGGCGAGGTCGATCTTCACGTCCGTGCCGTCGGTGGTGAACGGCTCGCCGCCCGCCTGCCAGATCATGCTGGTCGCGAAGCCGGCGTCGCCGGTGTCAGCGGTGATGTACTTCGACGGGTCGGCGGTGTGCAGCTTCTCGGCCGCGGCCACGTACTCGTCCCAGGTGGCGGGGACGGCGATGCCGTACTGGTCGAAGACGGTCTTGTTGTAGAACAGCGCCATGGGGCCCGAGTCCTGCGGGAGTCCGACGAGCTTGCCGTCGATGTTGACGCTGCCCCAGGTGGAGGCGGAGTACTTGTCCTCGAGGTCGCCCATGCCGTACTGCGACAGGTCGAGGAGCGAGTCCGACAGCGCGAACTGCGGCATGGCGTAGTACTCGATCTGGACGACGTCGGGGGCGCCCGAGCCGGCCTTGATCGCGTTCTCGAGCTTGGTGTACTCGTCCTTGTTGGTGCCGGCGTTGACGAGCTCGACGTCGACCTTGGGGTAGGCCTTCTCGAACGCGGCGACCTGCGCCTCGGCGCTGGGGGTCCAGCTCCAGTACGTGATCTTGCCACCGGCCTCGAGGGCGGAGTCGAGGTCGGCGGCGGAGCCGGCGCTCGTGGTCGTGCCGCCACCGGAGGTGGACGAGCAGGCCGCGAGGGAGCCGGCGGCCAGGGCCGCGACGGCCGCGACCGTCAGGGTCCGCCTGAGGGCGGAACGGGCGATCTTCATGGTGGTGTTTCCCTTCACTTCTTCGTGCTGCGGGTGCTGTGGACGGGGCAGGACGCTCCGGCCGGGGGATGGGTAGGGGGAGGGCTCAGCCCTTGACGCTGCCGGCGCTCAGACCGGACTGCCAGAAGCGCTGGAGTCCGAGGAAGGCGACGACGATGGGGATGATCGTGAGGAGCGAGCCCGTGATCACGAGGTTGTAGATCGGCTGCGCGCTGACGCCGGTGGCCTGCGCGTTCCACTGGTTGAGGCCGACGGTGAGCGGGTACCAGGTGGGGTCGCTCAGCATGATCAGCGGGAGGAAGTAGTTGTTCCAGGTCGCGACGACCGAGAACAGCAGCACGGTCACGATGCCGGGGGCGAGGAGGCGGATGGAGATGGTGAAGAAGGTGCGGAACTCGCCCGCCCCGTCCATCCGCGCCGCTTCGAGCAGCTCGGTCGGCACCGACTCCACCGCGTAGACCCACACCAGGTACAGGCCGAACGGGCTGATCAGCGAGGGGATGATGATCGCCCACGGGGTGTTGGTCAGGCCGAGCTGGCTGAACATGAGGAACGTCGGGACGGCGAGGGCCGTGCCGGGGACCGCGATCGCTCCGAGCACCACGGCGAAGACCGCCTTGCGGCCCGTGAAGCGGAACTTCGCGAGGCCGTAGCCGGCGAGCGTGGCCAGGAGCGTCGCTCCTCCGGCGCCGACGACGACGTAGAGCAGGGTGTTGCCGAGCCAGCGGAGGAAGATCCCGTCGCGGTAGCTGAGGGTGTCGGCGATGTTCTGGAAGAAGACGAAGTCGCCGTCGAACCAGAGGCCGAAGCTCGAGAGCAGGCCGGCCTGCGTCTTCGTCGCGTTGATGACCAGCCAGGCCAGCGGCACGAGGCTGTAGAGGATGAAGACCGACATCAGCAGGGTGAAGGCGATCGACTTCTTGGGCTGCACCGAGGAGCCGCGGCGGGCGGCCGGGCGCTTCGGGGCGCGGGCGGGCGTCCGGGGAGCGGTCGCGAGGGCCATCAGTTCTCCTTCCGCGCGCCGCGGAGCTGCACGACGTAGGCGATCACCGCGGTGATCACGCCCATGACGATGGCGACCGTGGCCGACGCGTTGTACTGCTGACCGGCGAAGGACAGGTTGTAGGCGTACATGTTCGGGGTGAAGTAGGTGGTGATGATGTTCGGCGCCAGCGTCCGGAGGATGTTCGGCTCGTTGAACAGCTGGAAGCTGCCGATGATCGAGAAGATCGTGGCGATGACGATCGCGCCGCGCAGGGCGGGCAGCTTGATCGAGCGGATGACGCGCATCGGGCCGGCGCCGTCGATCTCGGCCGCCTCGTAGAGCTCGCCGGGGATCGTCTTCAGCGCGGAGTAGAAGATGAGCATGTTGTAGCCCACGAACTCCCACGTGACGATGTTGCCGATCGAGGCGAGGATCCAGTCGCGCGAGAAGGGCTGGACGACGTCGGAGCCGAGCAGGTCGTTGACGTTCGCGGCCAGGCCGAAGTTGTCGCCGTAGATGAAGCCCCACATCAGCACCGCGACGACCGCGGGGACGGCGTAGGGGAGGAAGACCACGATGCGGAAGAAGCCGGTGCCGTGGAGGCGGCCGCTGTCGATCGCGAGCGCCGCGACGAGGGCCAGCACGAGCATCACGGGGACCTGCACGACGAGGAACAGCAGGACGCGGCCGAAGCCCTCCCAGAAGTTCGGGTCGGTGAAGATCGCGGCGTAGTTCGCGAAGCCGACGAAGGAGTTGCCGCCCACCAGCTGCTCGCGGAAGAGGCTGAGGTAGATCGAGTAGACGACCGGGGCGATGAAGACCAGGAGGAAGACGACGAGGAAGGGGGCGACGAACGCCAGGCCCTTCCACTCGCTCTTCGCCCGCGACTTCGGGGCCGCGAGGGGGGACGCCGGAGGGGCGACCTCGCTCAGCGGGACGGGGGGAGACGTCGTCGTCATGGGATTCCGTTCGGGGAGTAGTGCGGGCCCGCCATGTTCACGTCAACATGGCAGAGCGTCACCGTAGCATGTCCACGTCGCCACCCGCGACTGTTCCTGCGTCACGGTTCGGCGCACGATGCACCACGGCTGACGGGCGGCGCGCTATAAAGGGAAGCCCATGTCACTCGAGACCGACCGCCCGTCCCCGTCCACCCGGCCGCGACGCGGCGTCTCGATGGCCGACGTGGCCCGGCGCGCGAACGTCTCGGGCCAGACGGTCTCGCGGGTGTCGAACGGCAAGCAGAACGTCGACGGCGAGACGCGCGAGCGGGTCCTCGAGGCGATGCGGGCCCTCGGTTACCGGCCCAACAGCGCGGCGCGGGCCCTGCGGACGGGCCGCTTCCACAGCATCGGCGTGATCATGTTCACGCTGTCCTCGTTCGGCAACATGCGCACCCTCGACGCCATCGCGATCGCGGCCGCCGACGCGGGTTACTCGATCACCCTCATCCCCGTCTCCCACCCCACCCAGGGCGAGGTGTCGGTCGCGTTCCACCGGCTGAGCGAGGAGGCGGTCGACGGCGTCATCATCATCGTCGAGGCGCACCTGCTCGACGAGGCCGACATCGTCCTCCCGCCGGACCTGCCCGTGGTGGTCGTCGACTCCGCCGGCGGCGAGAAGTACCCGGTGGTCGACACCGACCAGATGTCGGGCGCCCGCCAGGCCGTCGAGCACCTGCTCGGGCTCGGCCATCGCACCGTGCACCACATCGCCGGCCCCGACCGCTCCTACTCTGCCGAGCGCCGCCACGAGGCGTGGGAGTCGACCCTGATCGAGCGCGGCGCCCCGGTGCCGGAGGTGCTGGTCGGCGACTGGTCCACCGACTCCGGCTACCGCCTCGGCAAGCGGCTCGCCGCCGATCCGGAGGTCACCGCGATCTTCGCCGCCAACGACCAGATGGCGCTCGGCGTGCTGCGCGCCCTGCACGAGGCCGGACGCGCCGTGCCCGGCGAGGTGAGCGTCGCGGGCTTCGACGACATGCAGGAGTCGGCGAGCTTCTGGCCGCCTCTCACGACGGTGCGCCAGTTCTTCGGGGACACGGGCCGCCGCTCGGTCGACATCCTCCTGCGCGAGCTCGAGTCGGGCGAGCGCACCGGCGTCTCGCTCGTGCCGACCCGCCTCATCGTCCGCGAGAGCACCGGCCCGGCCCCCGCCGCCTCCTGACGCTTCCGCGGAGCCGGCCCGCGGAGCCCGCCCGCCTGCCCTTCACGCTGATCGAGGAGCCGGCCCCGCCGGTGTACCGAGATCCCCTGCACGTACTGCGGGGTGACGGCCGCGTCGTCGATCACGACGCCCGCCGTCTTAGCGCTCGCCTTCAGGGCGGCGGTGAGGATGTCATCGACAACC
>NZ_PSVI01000073.1:0-13876 GCF_002931415.1 Rathayibacter sp. AY1E8 | reverse complement strand
GTCCGTACCCGCCGTCGGCCTCGGGGCGGGCCATCAGCTCGAGGAACGGGTCGGCGCTGAACGCCTCCGGCCCGAGCACTCCGGCGCCGGTCCGCTCCCCGAGAGCGCCGTCGACGCCGTGCGCGCCGGGTACGCGTTCACCGGCCCGGCCCTCGAGCTCGGCGCCCTCGTCAACGGCGACGCGCGGATCGACGTGCCCGTCCGCATCCCGCTCGGCATGCTCAACCGGCACGGCCTCGTCGTCGGCGCGACCGGCACCGGCAAGACGAAGACGCTGCAGGTCCTCGCCGAGCAGCTCTCGGCCCACGGCGTCCCCGTCTTCGCTGCGGACATCAAGGGCGACCTCTCCGGCCTCGCCACTCCGGGCACCGCGACCGACGCGCTGCTCGCCCGCACCCGCGGCATCGGCCAGGACTGGCGGGCGGAGGCGGCCCCCGCCGAGTACTTCGCGCTCGGCGGCATCGGCACCGGCGTCCCCGTCCGCGCCACCGTGACGGGATTCGGCGCGCTGCTGCTCGCGAAGGTGCTCGGCCTCAACCACACGCAGGAGTCGAGCCTCGGTCTCGTCTTCCACTACGCCGAGAGCGCCGGTCTCCCGCTCGTCGACCTGTCCGACCTCCGCGCCGTGCTCACCTACCTCGTCGGCGACGAGGGCAAGGCGGAGCTCGCCGAGCTCGGCGGGCTGTCCAAGGCGACCGCCGGCGTGATCCTCCGCGAGCTGATCGCGTTCGCCGACCAGGGCGCCGACGTGTTCTTCGGCGAGCCCGAGATCGACACGGCCGAGTTCCTCCGCCTCGCCGCCGACGGGCGCGGCGTCGTCAGCCTCCTCGAGGTCCCCGGAGTCGCCGACCGACCGGCTCTGTTCTCCACCTTCCTGATGTGGCTCCTCGCCGACCTCTTCAACGACCTGCCGGAGGTCGGCGACCTCGACAAGCCGAAGCTGGTGTTCTTCTTCGACGAGGCGCACCTGCTCTTCCGCGACGCGTCGAAGGACTTCCTCGCCGCGATCACCCAGACCGTGCGCCTCATCCGCTCCAAGGGCGTCGGCATCGTCTTCGTCACGCAGACCCCGAAGGACGTGCCCGGCGACGTCCTCGCCCAGCTCGGCTCCCGCGTGCAGCACCAGCTCCGCGCGCACACGCCGGACGATGCCAAGGCCCTCCGCGCCACCGTCTCGACCTACCCCGAGAGCGACTACGACCTCGGCGAGGTCCTCCAGGCGCTCCCCATCGGCGAGGCGATCGTGACGGTCATGAACGAGCGCGGCGCCCCGACCCCGGTCGCCTGGACGCGTCTCCGCGCCCCGCTCGGCTCGATGAAGCCCACCCCCGAGGCCGACCGCGAGGCGAGCGTCCAGAGGTCCCCGCTCCTCGCGCGCTACGGCACGCCCCTCGACCGCGACTCCGCCCGCGAGATCCTCACCCGCCGGCTCGACGCCGCCGCCGACGCCGAGGAGGCCCGCGCCGCCGCCGAGCAGCAGGCCGCCGACGACGCCCGCCGCGCGAAGGAGGACGCGCGTCGCGCCAAGGAGGAGACCGCGGACGCCGCCCGCCGCGCGAAGGAGCGGGCCGCCGCCGAGCGCGCCGCCGACCAGGCCGCCGAGCGCTCCCGACGGCGCACGGCACCGACCTCCCGCGGGACCCGCACCACCCGCCGCGACAAGACGGTCGTCGAGGAGGTGCTGGGCTCGAGCGCCGGCAGGACGCTGCTGCGCGAGGTGGTCCGCGGGATCTTCGGGACCGCCCGACGGCGCTGACGCGACCCGGGCCGCTCGGGGAGACGAGGCGCTAACGGGAGCGTGTTAGCGTCGGTAGCATGAGTGAGAGCGGGACGACGCGGGAGCGGATCCTCCGAGCGACGGTCGAGCTGCTGGCGGACGGCGGGCGGGACGCGGTGTCGACGCGGGCGATCAGCGCGGCGGCGGGGGTGCAGGCCCCCACGATCTACCGGACGTTCGGCGACCTGCGCGGGCTGCTCGACTCGGCCGCCGCAGCCGGATTCGCCACGGCCCTCGCCGACTTCGAGCGGAGCGAGGCGCCGGCCGACCCGGTCGACGCGCTCCGTGCCGCCTGGGATCACCACGTCGCCTTCGGACTCGCCGAACCGCACCTCTACGCGCTGATGTTCACCGCACGGCCGGGGGAGGAGTCGGAGGCGGCGCGCCTGTCCCGGGGCGTCCTCCTCGACGCGGTCCGGGCCGTCGCCGAAGCCGGCCGCCTCACCGTCGACGTCGAGCGTGCCTCCCGCCTGCTCCAGTCGGCCGCGCTCGGCTGCACCCTCACGCTGACCGCCCTCGCCGACCCCGACGACGAGCTCTCGTCCCGCTCGCGCGAGTCCGTCCTCGCGGCGATCACCACGGCGGAGGCGGGCCCCACCGATCCCGCCGCCCGTGCGGTCGTCGCGCACGCCGTCGCCCTGCGGACGGCGCTGCCGCAGATCGAGCCCCTCAGCGCGGGGGAGCGGCTCCTGCTCGACGAATGGCTCGAGCGCATCGCCGACTGACGGTCGGCGTCGCCGGAGGGTCCGTATCGCCGCCCTGTCGTCCGCGTCGTCGTAATACGGATGGCGACGGGCACGATCCGGGACCGGCACCTACGGTCGGATCATGTCGCGATCCACAGCCGAACTCTTCTTCCGCCCCGTCTGCGCCGCCTGCTCGGCCCCGCTCGTCGCCCGTCGTGGCGCGTTCTGCTCCGACTCCTGCGCGCGGACGAACCACCTCTACGGCTGATCTCCCGCAATCGGCGCGAGGTCGTCGGCTACGGCTGCGTGTGCGCCGGCGGCGCGAACCCGGCGTTGCGTGAGCGCGCCGCTCCGATGGACGCCTGCACCGGTCGACCGGGCCTCGACGATCGCCCGCACCGGTTAAACAAAACGGTGCCCGTGCTGGCGAGAGCAACGGACACCGTTCGCGGAGGATGGGGGATTCGAACCCCCGAGGGCTTTCACCCAACACGCTTTCCAAGCGTGCGCCATAGGCCACTAGGCGAATCCTCCTGGCACGACCTGAGCCGCGACTCATCGATACTAGCCGGTGTCGGAGGCTCCCGCTGACCACGACCCCGACACGCCCCGCTCTCCTCGGCCGCCGTCGTCGGTTAGACTGTCACCCGGCTCCCCGCGTGGCGCCATCCAGGCCAACTCCCCCAGGGCGGAAACGCAGCAAGGGTAACCGGGCTCTGGCGGGTGCGCGGGGGGTCTTCTTCCGTTAACCGGCAGTTTCTTTCAAGGGCCGCTCGTCCGCAGGGCCGCCGGACTGACGGGGCCGCCTGCTCCGCCGCCCGGCGTCCGCGCCACCGCACTGCCGGCTTGCACCGCTCGAGGAAGCTCCTCCACAGCAGCGCCGCATGCACGCCCTCCCATCCCTGGCCTCTACTCAGCCAGGCGGAGGGACCCCCTCGGTAGGCTGGATCCGATGGTTCAGAGCATCTACATCTCGTCCGCCGAAGGTCATTCGGGCAAGTCCACGGTCGCCCTCGGCGTCCTCGATGCGCTCAGCAGCCAGGTGCAGCGGGTCGGCGTCGTCCGCCCGATCGCCCGCTCCACCTCCGAGCCGGACTACGTGCTCGAGATGCTGCTCGGCCACTCCGACTCGGGCCTCGCCTACGAGGACTGCATCGGCGTCACCTACGAGGACGTCCACGCCGACGGCGAGGCGGCGCTCTCGCGGATCGTCGAGCGGTACAAGGGCGTCGAGGCCCGGTGCGACGCCGTCGTCATCCTCGGCTCCGACTACACGGACGTCGGCAGCCCCACCGAGCTCGGCTACAACGCCCGCATCGCCGCCAACCTCGGTGCCCCGGTCCTGCTCGTCCTCACCGGCCGGGACTCGTCCCGCAGCGAGCAGCTGGGCCAGGCTCCCGCGCGCACGCCGGAGGAGATGCGCCAGATCACGGAGCTCGCCTCGGTCGAGCTGCGCACGGCCCACGCGAGCCTCATCGGAGTGATCGCGAACCGCGCCGATCCCGACACCGCCGCCGACGCCGTCGCCGCGATCCGCGAGAGCATCCCCGCCACCGTCCCGGTCTGGGCGATCCGCGAGGATCCGTTCCTCGTCGCTCCGAGCCTGTCCCGCCTGGTCGAGGCGGTCGACGGCGTCGTCGTCGCGGGCGAACCGGAGCTGCTCGGCCGCGAGGCGCTCGGCGTGGTGATCGCCGGCATGTCGATGGTGAACGTCCTGCCGCGGCTCACCGAGGGCGGCGTCGTGATCGTCCCCGGCGACCGGCCCGAGGTCGTCCTCGCCGTGATCATGGCGTACGCCTCCGGCACGTTCCCCACGGTCACCGGCATCATCCTCAACGGCGGCTTCGAGCTGCCGGAGCCGATCGTCCGGCTGATCGAGGGCGTCGACAGCCGCGTGCCGATCGTGATGACCGAGCTCGGCACCTACGACACCGCCGTCCGCGTCACCGCGGCCCGCGGCCGCCTGGCGGCCGACTCCCCGCGCAAGCGCGACACCTCCCTCGCCCTCTTCCAGGAGGCGGTCGACGCGGTCGAGCTGCTCACCCTCCTCGACGTCGGCCGGTCCGAGGTCGTCACGCCGCTGATGTTCGAGTACGGGCTGATCGAGCGCGCGCGCATCGCCGACCGCCACATCGTCCTGCCCGAGGGCGGCGACGACCGGATCCTCCGTGCCGCCGCGACCGTGCTCAAGCGCGGCATCGCCCGGCTCACGATCCTCGGCGAGGAGGCCGAGATCCGCGCCCGTGCGGCGGGCCTCGGCCTCGACCTCGACGGCGCGCGCGTGCTGAGCACCCTCGACCCCGAGCACCGCGCGCGCTTCGCCGAGGAGTACGCCCGCATCCGCGCGCACAAGGGCATCACCTACGACCACGCCTACGACACCGTCACGGACGTCTCCTACTTCGGCACGATGATGGTGCAGCTCGGCCTGGCCGACGGGATGGTCTCGGGAGCCGCGCACACGACCGCGCACACCATCCGCCCCGGCTTCGAGATCATCAAGACGAGCCCGGGCGTCTCCGTCGTCTCGAGCGTGTTCCTGATGGCGCTCGCCGACCGCGTGCTGGTCTACGGCGACTGCGCGGTGAACCCCGACCCCACCGAGGCGCAGCTCGCCGACATCGCGATCTCGTCCGCCGAGACCGCCCAGCAGTTCGGGATCGACCCCCGCATCGCGATGCTCTCCTACTCCACCGGCGAGAGCGGAGCCGGCGCCGACGTCGAGAAGGTCCGCGCGGCGACGGCTCTGGTGCGCGAGCGCCGGCCCGACCTGCTCGTCGAGGGCCCGATCCAGTACGACGCGGCGGCCGACGCGGCGGTCGCGGCCTCGAAGATGCCCGGCTCCCAGGTCGCCGGGCGCGCGACGGTGTTCATCTTCCCCGACCTCAACACGGGCAACAACACCTACAAGGCCGTGCAGCGCTCGGCCGGCGCCGTCGCCATCGGACCGGTACTCCAGGGTCTGCGCAAGCCGGTCAACGACCTCTCGCGCGGCGCGCTCGTGCAGGACATCGTCAACACCGTCGCGATCACGGCCATCCAGGCCGCCACCCAGGCCATCGTCCCGCCCACCGCCGCCATCCCCGTAGTGCGCTAGCGGCGACCCCGCCGCCGCCCCTCCCGACCCCGATCACCCCAGGAGTCCCCTCATGTCCGTCGTCCTCGTCGTCAACAGCGGATCGTCGTCGTTCAAGTACCAGCTCATCGAGATGACCACCGAGGAGACGCTCGCCAGCGGCCTCGTCGAGCGGATCGGCGAGGACACCGGCCGCACGAAGCACACCCGCGACGGGGAGTCGTTCGAGATCGAGGGGCCGATCCCCGACCACACCGCCGGCTTCGACGCGATGATCCGCGCGTTCGGCGAGCACGGCCCGAGCCTCGACGAGTTCCCTCCCGTCGCCGTGGGCCACCGCGTCGTGCACGGCGGCAAGCGCTTCTTCGAGCCCACCGTCGTCACCGACCTGGTCAAGATCAACATCGAGGACCTCGCCGACCTCGCCCCGCTGCACAACCCCGCGAACCTCGAGGGCATCGAGGCGGCGCAGAACGCCTTCCCGGACGTCCCGCACGTCGCCGTCTTCGACACCGCCTTCCACCACACGATCCCGGCCGAGGCGTCGACCTACGCGCTGCCCGCCGAGCTCGCCGAGAAGCACCGCGTCCGCCGCTACGGCTTCCACGGCACCTCGCACAAGTTCGTCTCGGAGGCCGCCGCCGCCTACCTCGGCCGCCGCCGCTCCGACCTGAAGTCGATCGTCCTGCACCTGGGCAACGGAGCGTCCGCCTGCGCCGTCGACGGCGGCGTCTCCGTCGAGACCTCGATGGGCATGACCCCGCTCGAGGGCCTGGTGATGGGCACCCGCTCCGGCGACCTCGACCCGGCCGTCGTCTTCCACCTGGCCCGCAAGGCGGGCCTCTCGATCGACGAGCTCGACACCCTCCTCAACCGCCGAAGCGGCCTCCTCGGCCTCACGGGTCGCGGCGACATGCGCGACGTCCAGGAGGCGGCCGAGGCCGGCGACGAGCAGGCCCGCGCCGGGCTCGAGGTCTACTACCACCGCCTCCGCCACTACATCGGGGCCTTCTACGCCCAGCTGGGCCGCGTCGACGCCGTGGTGTTCACGGCGGGAGTCGGCGAGAACGTCGCCGCCGTCCGCGCCGGCGCCCTCCGCGGCCTCGAGGGCCTGGGCATCGAGCTCGACCCCGAGCGCAACACGTCCTCCGACCGCGGCGCCCGCCGCATCTCCACCGACGACTCCCGCGTCGCCGTCCTCGTCATCCCCACGAACGAGGAGCTGGAGATCGCCCGGCAGTCCTTGTCGGTCGTGTAGCGGCGGAGCCGCGACACGACTCGCGGCCGGCTTCCAGGGGTGGCGGCTCCCGTGGAGCGGGTCCTGTCGGGCTGCCCTGAATCGCTCGCACGCGGCGGTGCCCGCTCGTCGTGCGGCGGTGGCCCGTTGCGCGACCGCGGTCGGCTTCTCGTGGGCCTGCATCGCGCAGAGCCGGGTACGTCGGGCTGCCCTGAATCGCTGGCACGCGGCGGTGCTCGCTCGTCGTGCAGCGGTGGCCCGCTGCACGACCGCGGTCGGCTTCTCGTGGGCCTGCGTTGCGCAGAGCGGGTCTTGTCGGGCTGCCCTGAATCGCTCGCACCCGATTCCGGGTCGCGGCCCTCTGCCGAACACGCGGCGACCCTCGCTGGTCGAGTAGCCGCGGGACGCGGCGTGGCGAGAGCCACCGAGTACGAGGGGGATCTCGATGCGGCCGCTGTGCGGGCTGCTCCATCGGCAGGAGCCGGCTGAGGAGCCCCGGCTCAGGGCAGCAGGCGCGCGTCGCCCGCGTAGAGGTTGAAGCCGGAGCCGCGGCTGAAGCCGATCAGGGTGAGGCCGGAGTCGCGAGCCAGGTCCACCGCCAGCGACGACGGGGCACCGACCGCGGCGAGCAGGGGGATGCCGGCCATCACGGCCTTCTGCACCAGCTCGAACGAGGCGCGCCCCGACACCTGCAGCAGCGTCCCCCGCAATGGCAGCCGCCCCTCCCGGAGCCCCCAGCCGACCACCTTGTCCACGGCGTTGTGCCGCCCGACGTCCTCCCGGAGCACCAGCAGCGAGCCGTCCGCGTCGAACAGCCCGGCCGCGTGGACGCCGCCCGTCCGCTCGAACACCGCCTGCGCCTCGCGGAGCCGATCGGGGAGCGAGACCAGCAGCTCCCGCTCGACCCGCAGGTCGTCCTCCGCGACGCTCCACGCCGAGTCGGTGGCGACCGCCTCGAGTGACGCGAGCCCGCACACTCCGCACGAGCTCGTCGTGTACACCGACCGCTCGCGCTCGAGCAGCACGGCCTCCCGCCCGCCGCGAACGCTCGCGTCGACCACGTTGTACGTGTTCTCGCCCGGCCCGGAGCCGCTCGCGCAGTAGCGCATCGCCGCCAGCTGCTCCGACTCTGTGAGCACCCCCTCGGACACCAGGAATCCCGCGACCAGGTCGAAGTCGTCGCCGGGCGTGCGCATGGTCACGCTGAAGCGCCGTCCGCCGACGCGGATCTCGAGCGGCTCCTCGACGGCCAGGACGTCCTCGCGACGGCGGGGCGGATCGTCGGCGCGGACGGCGGTCAGGCGGGTGCGGGCGACACTGCGGCTCATGGGTCTCCTCAGGCGGTGGAGGTCATCCTCCCACCGGGAACCGGGAGCGATGCCGGGGTGCGGACGTACGATGCAGGAATGGTCGATGACGCCGAGCCCCGCGAGAGTCCGATCGACGAGAGCCGCCTCTCCGTCCGGTCGCCGAAGAGACGCGCCGTCGGGATCCCCGGCGTCGCCCACGCCCTCGAGATCTCGCTCAAGCAGATGGGCCCGGTGCGCAGCGCCGAGACGCTCCTGCGGGTGAACCAGAAGACCGGATTCGACTGCCCGGGCTGCGCCTGGCCGGAGGGCGACAAGCGCCACGTCGCCGAGTTCTGCGAGAACGGAGCGAAGGCGGTCGCCGAGGAGGCCACGCTCCGCACCGTCACATCGGCCTTCTTCGCCGCGCACCCCGTCGCGGAGCTGGAGGAGTGGGACGACTTCGCGCTCGGCCAGCAGGGCCGGCTGACGGAGCCGATGCTGCTCGAGGAGGGCGCCACGCACTACCGGCCGGTGGGCTGGGATGAGGCGCTCGACCTCGTGGCTGAGGAGCTGCGGGCCTGCGCGAGCCCCGACGAGGCGATCTTCTACACGTCCGGCCGGACCTCGAACGAGTCGGCCTTCGTCTACCAGCTGATGGTCCGCGGCTTCGGCACGAACAACCTGCCCGACTGCTCGAACATGTGCCACGAGTCCAGCGGATCGGCCCTCACTGAGACGATCGGGATCGGCAAGGGCTCGGTGAGCCTGCGCGACGTGGAGCGGGCACCGCTGATCATCGTCGCCGGCCAGAACCCCGGAACGAACCACCCGCGGATGCTGACCGCGCTGGAGCGCGCCAAGCGCGCCGGCGGCACCATCGTGGCCGTGAATCCGCTGCCGGAGGCGGGGCTGCTCCGCTTCCAGAACCCGCAGACCGTCCGCGGCACCCTGGGCGACGGCACGGCCCTCGCCGACCACTTCCTCCAGGTCCGGCTGGGCGGCGACCAGGCCCTGTTCCAGGGTCTGGGCAAGGCGCTGCTCGAGGCGGAGGAGGCGCGCGGCGACGTCTTCGACCACGCCTTCATCCGCGAGAGCACCGGCGGCCTCGCCGAGTACCTCCACGGGCTGCGGGAGGTCCAGTGGGACGAGATCGAGCGGGCGAGCGGGATCGACGAGACGTGCATCCGCACCGTCGCCGAGCTGATCGCGGCGTCCGAGGGCACCGTCGTCTGCTGGGCGATGGGCCTCACGCAGCACGCGCACTCGGTCGCGACGCTCAAGGACGTCGTCAACGTGCTCCTGCTCACCGGCAACATCGGCAAGCCCGGCGCGGGCGTCTGCCCGGTGCGCGGCCACTCGAACGTGCAGGGCGACCGCACGATGGGCATCTTCGAGCGGATGCCGGACTCCTTCCACGACGCGCTCGACCGCGAGTTCTCCTTCTCCTCCCCGCGCGTGCACGGGACGGACACGGTCGCCGCGATCCGGGCGATGCGCGACGGGAAGGCCCGCGTGTTCATGGGGCTCGGCGGCAACTTCGCCCGGGCGACGCCCGACAGCGGAGTGACAGAGGCGGCGATGCGCTCGCTCGCCCTCACCGTGCACGTCTCGACCAAGCTCAACCGCTCGCACGTGGTCACCGGCCGGCGCGCGCTGATCCTGCCCACCCTCGGCCGCACCGACTCCGACGTGCAGCGCTCGGGCGAGCAGCGGGTCACAGTCGAGGACTCGATGAGCGCCGTGCACGCCTCCCGGGGCCGCCTGCGCCCGCCGAGCCCGGGCCTGCGCTCGGAGGTGGCGATCCTCACGGGGATCGCGGAGCGGCTGCTCGAGGGCCGCGAGAACGTCCCCCGGGTCGACTGGGCGGGACTGCGCGACGACTACCGCCGCATCCGCTCGCACATCGCCAACGTCGTCCCCGGTTTCGACGGCTTCGAGGCCCGGATCGACGTGCCCGGCGGCTTCGTCCTCCCGCACCCGCCGCGCGACGCGCGCCGCTTCGACACGCCCTCCGGTCTGGCCCGCTTCACCGCGAATCCGCTCGAGTACCCGCGGATTCCGGAGGGCAGGCTGCTGCTGCAGACGCTGCGCTCGCACGACCAGTTCAACACCACGATCTACGGCAAGGACGACCGCTACCGCGGGATCCACGACGGCCGCCGGGTGGTGTTCGTCCACGCCGACGACGTCGCCGAGCTGGGCTTCGCGGACGGCGCGATGGTCGACCTGGTCTCGGAGTGGCCCGACGGCGTCGAGCGGCGGGCGGAGGCGTTCCGCGTCGTGGCGTACGACACGCCCCGCGGCTGCGCGGCCGCCTACTACCCCGAGACGAACGTCCTCGTGCCGCTGGACTCGACCGCGAAGATCAGCAACACGCCGACCTCGAAGTCGGTCGTGATCCGCCTCGAACCGGCGGCGTAGGCCTCACCAGGGCAGCGGCAGCAGGCGCACGGAGTCGCCCGCTGCCGCTCCCGGTGCGGGCACGACGGCGACGGCCTCCGAGGCGGCGAGACCGGTGAGCATGTGCGAGCGGATGCCCGCGGAGGCCCGCCAGCCGTCCTCTCCGGAGGAGACGGGCACGAGCACCGTGGCCCCCGCGCGCCCGAGCGGCTCGGCGAGGACGCCCCGGCCGAGGGGCCGGGCAGCGGCGCCGGACGCCGCGTCGAGGGCCGGCGGCAGGAAGGAGACCGCCGCGAGCAGGGCGGCGAGCGGGTTGCCCGGCAGCGCGATCACCAGCGTCCCGCCCGGCAGCAGCGCAGCCATGGTCGGGTGGCCGGGGCGCATTCCGACGCCGTCGACGAGGACGCGCGCGCCCACCGCATCGAGGGCGCGACGGACCGCGTCCACCCGGGAGCGCCCGGTCCCGCCCGTCGTGAGGAGGATCGGCGCCGTGCCCGCCAGCAGCGTCCGTGCGATCGCCTCCTCGTCGTCGCCGCGGCGCACGACCTCTCCCACGGCTCCGCCCGAGAGCTCGACCAGCGCGGGCAGCAGCGGCGTGAACGCGTCGCGCACCCGTCCGGCGGGCGGCATCCCCTCGGTGTCGACCTCGTCCCCCGTGAGGAGCAGGTCGACCGCGGCGGGCGGGCGGACGTCGAGCGCGTCGACCCCGGCGACCGCGAGCAGGGCGAGGTGCGCGGGAGTGAGGCGGGTCCGGGCATCGACCAGCACGGCTCCGCGGGCGGCCTCGTCGCCCGCGCGCCGGACATGGCGGCCGGGCGGGAGGGGCGCCCGCGCCGTGAGTAGGTCGTCGCGGACCGCGCCCTGCTCGGACGGCAGCACCGCGTCGCTCCAGTCGGGGACGGCGGCTCCGGTGACGATCGGAGCGGCGGTGCCGTCCTCGAGCGGCCAGGGCCCGGGTCCGCGCACGGCCCAGCCGTCCATGGCGGAGGAGTCGTAGTGGGGGAGCGGCCGGGCGGCGGTGACGGCGCGGTCGAGGACGGCTCCGCGGGCGTCGAGGAGGGGGACGGTCGAGACGCCGGAGCGCGCCACCGCTTCGCCGACGATCCGCCTGGCCTCGTCCCAGTCGGTCGCCTCGTGCCCGTGCGCGCTCATCCCGTCCATTCTCCCGGGGCTCGGGGCGGGCCCTGGGCAGGACCCGCCCCGTCGGTCATCCCAGGTAGCCGTTCGGGTTCAGCACGAACTTCTTCGCGGCGCCCTTGTCGAAGTCGGCGTAGCCGCGGGGAGCGTCGTCCAGGCTGATCGCGGTGGCCTGGACCGCGTCGGCGATGTGGACCCGGTCGTGCAGGATCGCCATCATCAGCTGCCGGTTGTACTTCATGACAGGGCACTGGCCCGTGGTGAAGGACAGCGACTTCGCCCAGCCGAGCCCGAGGCGGATCGACAGCGAGCCCTCCTGGGCCGCCTCGTCGACTCCGCCCGGGTCGCCCGTGACGTAGAGGCCCGGGATGCCGAGGGCGCCGCCCGCCGCGGTGATCGACATCAGCGAGTTCAGCACCGTCGCCGGCGCCTCCTTCCCCGAGTCGGCGCCGTTGCCGTGCGCCTCGAAGCCGACGGCGTCCACTCCGCAGTCGACCTCGGGCACGCCGAGGATCTGCTCGATCTGGCCGGCCGGATCGCCCTTCGAGACGTCGACCGTCTCGCAGCCGAAGGAGCGCGCCTGCGCCAGACGCTCCTCGTTGAGGTCCGCGACGATCACGACGGCCGCTCCGAGCAGCTGCGCTCCGACCGCCGCGGCGAGTCCGACCGGTCCCGCTCCTGCGACGTAGACCGTGGACCCGACGCCGACCCCGGCGGTCACCGCGCCGTGGAAGCCCGTCGGGAAGATGTCCGAGAGCATCGTCAGATCGAGGATCTTCTCGAGCGCCTGATCGCGGTCCGGGAACACCAGGAGGTTCCAGTCGGCGTAGGGGACCATCACGTACTCGGCCTGCCCGCCGACCCAGCCGCCCATGTCGACGTAGCCGTACGCGCTGCCCGGGCGGTCCGGATTCACGTTGAGGCAGATGCCGGTCTTGCGCTCCTTGCAGTTGCGGCAGCGGCCGCAGGCGATGTTGAACGGCACGGACACGATGTCGCCGACCTTGACGAACTCGACGTCGGGGCCGACCTCCACGACCTCGCCGGTGATCTCGTGGCCGAGCACGAGGTCCGACGGAGCGGTGGTGCGGCCGCGGACCATGTGCTGGTCCGAGCCGCAGATGTTGGTGGAGACGGTGCGGAGGATGGCGCCGTGCGGCAGCTTCCGCCCGATGTTCGCCGGATTGACGCCGGGTCCGTCCTTCAGCTCGAAGGTGGGGTAGTCGATGTCGATGACCTCGACGACTCCGGGGGACTTGTAGGCGACGGCTCTGTTGCCTGACATGCGGGGCTCCTTCAGATGGACGACCGCGGCGCAGTCGGCCGCGGGAGTCCTGCGCCGCTCTCGGTCCGAGCCGCGGCACCGGGACTCGGGGGAACCGTACGGCGTCGGCCTGGTGCCGGATCGAGGCCGGTGGAGTAGCGTCTCAGGAGGCGTGCGTACGCTCGTCCACCGCCCGGTGCGAGGCCGTGAGCGCCGCGTCGAGCGCGTCCCGGCCGCCCCCGGCCAGGCCCGCCGCGTAGCCCGCGAGGAACGTGGTCAGCGGAGCCGCCGGCCGGACCACTCCGTGCGCCGCGCGACCGGCGAGGGCGAGCAGGGCGTCCGGGTCCACCGGGACCTCGCTGAGGCCGAGCGCGGAGCACAGCTCGGCCCACCAGCCGGCGAGCACCTCCTCCGTGGGGCGGGCGCCGTCGGAGGCGGAGGGGCGGGGGCCGGTCGTGTCGTCCATCCGCTCAGTCTGCGCCGCGCGGGCCCGGCAGGTCGATCCCGTGCCGGTGCGCGTCGGCGGGCGCGTCGACGTCGTCGGTCGTCCCTCCGGGCACCGTCACGAGCCGCGGGGGAAGGTCCCGGAGGAGGGCGCGCACCGAGGAGCCGTCGGGATCGCCGAGCGCGGTGAGCGCTTCGACGAGGGCCGCTCGCCGGTGCACGCCGAGGAGCTGCTGGGCTCGGCCGCTCGCGTCGACGGCCAGGAGGGAGGCCTCGACGGCGTTCGACGCGACCTCGAGCAGGGTGTGCACGGCGGGAGCGGGGGCGACGAGATCGGCGGCGAGCACGACGACCCAGTCCGGAGCGCCCGGGCGGTCGAGCAGGGGCAGCGCGGCGGCCAGGCCCGCGACCGGGCCGCCGAACGGCGGATCCTCCTGGACGAGCTCGGCGCCGTCGACGGCCGGTGCGAGCGACGACGGTCCGGCCACGACCCTCCGCTCGGCTCCGCGCACGGCTGCTAGGGCGGTGCCGAGGAGCGTCGACTCGCGGTGCCGGAGGAGCGGCTT
>NZ_PSVI01000072.1:0-14139 GCF_002931415.1 Rathayibacter sp. AY1E8 | reverse complement strand
AATCCAACTCAGAACAGCGTGATCGGCTTGACGATGTCGGCGTAGATGAGGAGGGCGCTCATGCCGCCGAGGACGAGGACGACGACGTAGGTGAGCGGGGTGCGGACGGCTGGGGCGAAACGCTGGGATGCGATTCACCCGTTCGCCTCGGGGCTGCGACCGTCTGAGGTGAATCGCTGGGACGGGATCGGCGGTTCGGCTCGGGAGCGAGGCGACCGCGGATCGTCGTGCGGTCTCGGGCTGAGAGCAGGTGCGGTGGACGGGTTCCGAGGCGCGCAGGAGGGGCGGCGGCTGGGAAGGTGCGGCGAGCGGACGAGGGGTACCGCGGCGCGCGTACGATGGGGCGCGTGCCAGCAGTGAATCTGGGTCTTCCCAAGGTCCCCATGACCCTCGCCCCCCGCCGCAAGTCCCGCCAGATCAAGGTGGGCAAGGTGCTCGTGGGCGGTGACGCGCAGGTCAGCGTCCAGTCGATGTGCACCACACCGACGACGAACATCAACGCGACCCTCCAGCAGATCGCCGAGCTCACCGCGTCCGGCTGCGACATCGTCCGCGTCGCGGTGCCGAGCCGCGACGACGCGGAGGCGCTGCCGATCATCGCCAAGAAGAGCCAGATCCCGGTCATCGCCGACATCCACTTCCAGCCCAACTACGTCTACGCCGCGATCGACGCCGGCTGCGCCGCGGTCCGCGTGAACCCCGGCAACATCCGCAAGTTCGACGACCAGGTCGGCAAGATCGCCGCCGCCGCGAAGGCCGCCGGCGTCTCGATCCGCATCGGCGTCAACGCCGGCTCGCTCGAGCCGAGCATCCTGCAGAAGTACGGCAAGCCCACCCCCGAGGCCCTCGTCGAGAGCGCCGTCTGGGAGGCCAGCCTCTTCGAGGAGCACGACTTCCACGACTTCAAGATCTCGGTCAAGCACAACGACCCCGTCGTCATGGTGAAGGCCTACCGCCAGCTCGCCGAGCGCGGTGACTGGCCCCTCCACCTCGGCGTCACCGAGGCCGGCCCCGAGTTCCAGGGGACCATCAAGTCCGCCACCGCCTTCGGCATCCTCCTCGGCGAGGGCATCGGCGACACCATCCGCGTGTCCCTCTCGGCCCCGCCCGCGCAGGAGGTCAAGGTCGGCCTGCAGATCCTCCAGTCGCTGAACCTCCGCGAGCGCAAGCTCGAGATCGTCTCCTGCCCCAGCTGCGGCCGCGCGCAGGTCGACGTCTACACGCTCGCCAACGACGTCACCGCCGGCCTCGAGGGCATGAGCGTCCCGCTGCGCGTCGCCGTGATGGGCTGCGTCGTCAACGGACCCGGCGAGGCCCGCGAGGCCGACCTGGGCGTCGCCTCCGGCAACGGCAAGGGCCAGATCTTCGTCAAGGGCGAGGTCATCAAGACCGTCCCCGAGGCCGAGATCGTCCAGACCCTCATCGAGGAGGCCAACCGCCTGGCCGCCGAGATGCCGGCCGACGACACCTCGACCGGAGCCCCGGTCGTCACCGTCGGCGCCAACTGACGGCGCGGGGCGGATCGACGTGGTCCGCCCCGCACTGCGCCTCGCGCTCGTGGTCGTCGCCGCCGCGCTCCTCGCCTCCGGTGTCGCCGCGCTCCGCAGCGGCCCGTCCTCCGAGGCCGGCGAGTGCATCGACAGCCGCACCCCGCAGGACCCCTTCGGCTGCGACCGCTGGGTGCTGACCGCGGCCGAAGGGGAGACCCCGTACACGGCCTGGGTCGAGGACGCCCGCGTCCGCCTCCGCTCCGAGAGCGTCGGGGGTGCGCCGACCCTGGTCGTCGGCACCGGCTGCCTCGTGGTCAGCGCCGCCTACCGGATCGACGACGGCGTGCTGATCCCGGGCGACGAGGTGACCGGCTCCGACACCTGCTCCGACACGCCGAGCCCCGAGGCCATCCGGCTCCGGGCGCTCCTCTCCGGCCCGATGACGATCGGCGGCACCCCCGACGACGTGCTGCTGGACGGCACGGGCGGAGCGGTCGTCTTCTCGCGGATCCCCGACTGAGGCTCCCGGCGCCCTCGCGAGCCGGGGGAGCGCAGCGGATAGGATCGTCCCTCGTGGTCACCCGTCTCTCGCATCTGTTCGTCCGCACGCTCCGGGAGGATCCCGCCGACGCCGAGGTCGCGGGCCACCGCCTCCTCGTCCGCGCGGGCTACATCCGCCGTCAGGCGCCCGGCGTCTTCGCCTGGCTGCCGCTGGGCCTGCGCGTCAAGCGCCGCATCGAGCGGATCATCCACGAGGAGATGGAGGCGGTCGGCGCCCAGGAGGTGCACTTCCCCGCGCTCCTGCCCCGCGAGCCCTACGAGCTCTCGGGCCGCTGGACCGAGTACGGCGACGGCGTGTTCCGCCTGAAGGACCGCAAGGACGCCGACTACATGCTGGCTCCCACGCACGAGGAGTTCTTCACGCTGCTCGTGAAGGACCTCTACTCCTCCTACAAGGACCTGCCCCTGTCGATCTACCAGATCCAGGACAAGTACCGGGACGAGGCGCGGCCCCGCGCGGGCCTCCTGCGCGGCCGCGAGTTCACGATGAAGGACGCGTACTCCTTCGACTACACCGACGCCGGCCTCGACGCGAGCTACCAGCGCCAGCGCGACGCCTACGAGCGGATCTTCGCCCGCCTGGGCCTGGAGTACGTGATCGTGCAGGCCGACGCCGGAGCGATGGGCGGCTCCCGGAGCGAGGAGTTCCTGCACCCCACCCCCGTCGGCGAGGACACCTTCGTCCGGTCGGCGGGAGGGTACGCGGCGAACGTCGAGGCGTACCGCACGCCTGTCCCCGCGGCGCTGCCCGTCGAGGGCCTGCCCGAGGCGCGCGTCTTCGACTCGCCCGACACCCCGACCATCCAGACCCTGGTCGACCTGGCGAACGCGACGCAGCCCCGCCCCGACGGCCGCGCCTGGACCGCCGCCGACACCCTGAAGAACGTCGTCCTCGCGCTCACCGCGCTCGACGGCACCCGCGAGCTCGTGATCATCGGCCTGCCCGGCGACCGCGACGTCGACCTCAAGCGCGCCGAAGTGGCCTTCGCCCCGGCCGAGGTCGAGGCCGCCACCGCGGAGGACTTCGCGAAGCACCCCGGACTGGTCAAGGGCTACATCGGCCCGTGGTCGGCCGAGGGAGCCGTCCTGGGCGAGGAGTCGGCGACCGGCGTCCGCTACCTGCTCGACCCGCGCGTGGTCGACGGCACCGCCTGGATCACCGGGGCCAACGTCTCCGGGCAGCACGTCCTCGACCTGGTCGCCGGCCGCGACTTCCACGGCGACGCCACCGTCGAGGTCGCGGACGTCCGCACCGGCGACGAGGCGCCCGACGGCTCGGGCCCGATCGAGACCGCCCGCGGCATGGAGATCGGCCACGTCTTCCAGCTCGGCCGCAAGTACGCCGACGTCCTCGGGCTGAAGGTGCTCGACGAGAACGGGAAGCTCGTCACCGTCACGATGGGCTCCTACGGCATCGGCGTGACCCGCATCCTCGCCATCATCGCCGAGGCCACCCACGACGACCGAGGACTGCTCTGGCCCGCGAACGTCGCGCCGTTCGACGTGCACGTCATCGCGACCGGCAAGGACGCGGCGGCTCTCGAGCTCGCCGAGTCGATCGGCGCCTCCCTCGAGGCCGCCGGCCGCGACGTGCTGATCGACGACCGCCCGAAGGTCTCGCCCGGCGTCAAGTTCGGCGACGCCGAGCTGATCGGGGTGCCCGTGATCGTCATCGCGGGCCGAGGAGCGGCCGACGGGATCGTCGAGCTGTGGGACCGCCGGTCCGGCGAGCGCGAGCAGCTCCCGGTCGCCGAGGCGCTCGCCCGGCTGGGCGCCTAGACCCGACACGCCGAGGGCCCCGCCACCGCTTCCCGCGGCAGTCGGGGCCCTCCGTGCGTCGGCAGGATCCGCGGGTGGAACCCCGGGCCGCGTCGGGTACCCTTGAGGGCTGATCCGGGTGAGAGCCCGGCAGGCGAACCGCGGTCACCACCGCGGCATCCAAGTGAATAGAGAGAAAGGCCCGCCCGTGGACATCGACCTGAGCGTTCTACGACTCATGGAGCGCGAGCGCGAGATCCCCTTCGAGGAACTCGTGCAGATCATCGAGCAGGCGATCCTGACCGCCTACCTCAAGCACATCGGCCAGGCCGACGACGCCGACAAGGCCACCGCCGTCGAAGCGCGAGTGCACCTCGACCGCAAGACCGGTCACGTCTCGGTCTTCGTGCCCGAGCTCGACGAGGAGGGCGCCGTCGTGGGCGAGGCCGAGGACTCCCCGCGCGACTTCGGCCGCATCGCCGCCTTCGCCGCGAAGCAGGTCATCAACCAGCGCCTGCGCGACATCGCCGACGAGCACGTGCTCGGCGAGTTCAAGGGCCGCGAGGGCGACATCGTCGCCGGCGTCATCCAGCAGGGCCCCAACCCGCGGATGATCCACGTCGACCTCGGCTCCATCGAGGCGATCCTCTCGCCCGAGGAGCAGGTGCCCGGCGAGGACTACAGCCACGGACGCCGCATCCGCGTCTACGTCACGAGCGTCGGCCGCGGACCCAAGGGCCCGTCGGTCCAGGTGTCCCGCACCCACCCGTCGCTGGTGCGCAAGCTGTTCGCCCTCGAGGTCCCCGAGATCGCGTCCGGCGTGGTGGAGATCGTCTCCCTCGCCCGCGAGGCGGGCCACCGCACCAAGATCGCGGTGCGCGCGACCGAGCCCGGCGTGAACGCCAAGGGCGCCTGCATCGGCGAGCTCGGCCAGCGCGTGCGCGCGGTGACCGCCGAGCTCAACAACGAGAAGATCGACATCGTCGACTACTCCTCCGACCTGCCGACCTTCGTCGCCAGCGCGCTCTCGCCCGCCAAGGTGACCAGCGCGTTCGTGATCGACCAGAGCCTCAAGGCCGTCCGCGCGCTCGTCCCCGACTACCAGCTCTCGCTCGCCATCGGCAAGGAGGGCCAGAACGCCCGCCTCGCCGCCAAGCTGACCGGCGCGAAGATCGACATCCAGCCCGATTCGGTGATGGACGGGGAGTGATCCCCGAGCATCGGCCGTGCGGGGGAGCGGTCCCGGAGGGGAGGGAGTAGAGTGGAAGCCGTCAGAACGTGCGTCGGCTGCCGTCTGCGCGCCCCCCGGGCCTCTCTTCTGAGGCTGGTCCTCCACTCGAACGTCCTCGCGGTAGACCCGCGTGCCGTCCGTCCTGGTCGGGGAGCGTGGCTCCACGACACAGCCGACTGCTACGAGCTCGCGGTCAAGCGCCGCGCGTTCGGAAGAGCGTTCCGGACACGCGAGAGCGTGGACGCGAGCGAGCTGGAGCAGTACATCGCACGATCCGACCGGCTCGGCCCCTCGACCGGAGGGGCCGGAGCAGCGCACGATCACACCATAGAGAACAGGCAGAACGGCCCGTGAACTGATCATGAGCGAAGACTGATGAGCGGCTCGAAATGAGACCCGTCCGTTCGTGACGCCTGCCCCCGTCTTGGGTGCAGGCCCAAGACAGGAGAGAAGTGGCAAAACCACGCGTACACGAGATCGCATCCGAACTGGGTGTCGATAGCAAGGTCGCACTTGCGAAGTTGAAGGAGCTCGGCGAGTTCGTCAAGGGCCCGTCCTCGAGCATCGAACCCCCGGTGGCGCGCAAGCTCCGCCAGGCCCTCCAGGGCCAGGGCGGTTCCTCCGCGGGAGCGTCGGCGAGCCCGGCCGCCCCCGCCGCCGGCGCCCGTCCCGGGGCCCCGCGCCCCTCCGGCGCGCGTCCGTCCGCGCCCACGCCCGGACCGGCCAAGCCGCCCGCTCCGGCGCCGGCACCGCCGATGTCGGTCGCCGAGCGCCAGGCCCAGGCTCAGGCCGCCCAGGAGGCCGCGGCAGCTCAGCGCGCTCAGGCAGCCAAGGACGCGCCCGCCGAGGCCGCCGCTCCGGCTCCGACCGAGGCCCCCGCGGCTCCGGCCGCCGCCGAGAAGCCGGCGTCCGGCGCGACCCCCGGCGGACCCAAGCCCGTGACCCCGCGTCCGGCTCCCGCCGCGAACACCCCGCGCCCCGGCGGCGCCTCGGGCGGCTCCAACCGCCCCGGCGGCACCCCGCGCCCGGGCAACAACCCGTTCGCGAGCAACCAGGGCATGGGACAGCGTCCCGCCGCCCCGCGCCCCGGCAACAACCCCTTCGCCAGCTCGCAGGGCATGGGATCGCGTCCGACCCCGGGCAACATCCCCCGCCCCGCTGCTCCGCGCCCCGGCGCGCCCCGACCCGGCGGACCCGGCATGGGCCAGCGCCCCGCCGGCTTCGGCCAGCGTCCCGGCGGACCCGGCGGCGGAGCAGGACGTCCCGGCGGTGCCGGTCGTCCGGCCGGCGGCGGCTTCCAGCGCCCCGGCGGCGCTCCCGGTGCCGGTGGCGGCTTCGCCCCGCGTCCCGGTGGCGGCGGCGGTCGCGGTCGCGGCCCCGGCGGTGGAACCGCAGGAGCCTTCGGCCGCGGTGGCGGCAAGAGCAAGGCCCGGAAGTCCAAGCGCACGAAGCGTCAGGAGTTCGAGCTCAGGGAGGCCCCGTCGCTCGGCGGCGTCAGCGTCCCCCGCGGCGACGGCAGGACGGTCATCCGTCTGCGCCGCGGCGCGTCGATCTCGGACTTCGCCGACAAGATCGAGGCCATGACCGGCGTGCCGGTGCCCCCCGGCAACCTGGTCACCGTCCTCTTCGCCCTCGGCGAGATGGCGACGGCCACCGAGTCGCTCGACGAGGCCACCTTCGAGGTGCTCGGCTCCGAGCTCGGCTTCAAGATCCAGGTCGTCTCGCCCGAGGACGAGGACAAGGAGCTCCTCGAGGGCTTCGGTCTCGACCTCGAGCAGGAGCTCGACGACGAGACGGACGAGGACCTCGAGATCCGTCCCCCCGTCGTCACCGTCATGGGTCACGTCGACCACGGAAAGACGCGCCTGCTCGACGCGATCCGCAACGCCAACGTCGTCGCCGGCGAGGCGGGCGGCATCACGCAGCACATCGGTGCGTACCAGGTCGTCGCGGAGCACGAGGGCATCGAGCGCCCGATCACCTTCATCGACACCCCGGGTCACGAGGCGTTCACCGCCATGCGAGCCCGCGGTGCCCAGGTCACGGACATCGCGATCCTCGTGGTCGCGGCGGACGACGGCATCATGCCGCAGACCATCGAGGCGCTGAACCACGCCCAGGCGGCCAACGTGCCGATCGTGGTCGCGGTGAACAAGGTGGACAAGCCCGACGCCAACCCGGCCAAGGTGCGCCAGCAGCTCACCGAGTTCGGGCTCGTCGCCGAGGAGTACGGCGGAGACGTCATGTTCGTCGACGTGTCGGCTCGCGCGGGCACCGGCATCCAGGACCTCCTGGACGCCGTGCTGCTCACCGCGGACGCCGGTCTCGACCTGCGCGCCAACCCCAACAAGGAGGCGCGCGGAGTCGCGATCGAGGCGAAGCTCGACAAGGGACGCGGTGCGGTCGCGACCGTGCTCATCCAGTCGGGAACGCTGCGCGTCGGAGACGCCATCGTCGCCGGAACGGCCTACGGCCGCGTCCGTGCGATGGCGGACGAGAACGGCAACGCCGTCCTCGAAGCCGTGCCGTCGCGTCCGGTGCAGGTGCAGGGACTCTCGTCCGTGCCCCGCGCCGGCGACACCTTCCTCGTCACCGAGGAGGACCGCACGGCCCGTCAGATCGCCGAGAAGCGCGAAGCCGCTCAGCGCAACGCCCTGCTGGCCAAGGCCCGCAAGCGCATCTCGCTCGAGGACTTCACCCGTGCTCTCGAGGAGGGCAAGGTCGAGTCGCTCAACCTCATCATCAAGGGCGACGTGTCCGGTGCCGTCGAGGCGCTGGAGGAGTCGCTCGTCAAGATCGAGGTCGACGACTCGGTGCAGCTGCGCATCATCCACCGCGGTGTCGGTGCGATCACGGAGTCGGACGTCAACCTCGCGACGATCGACAACGCGATCATCGTGGGCTTCAACGTCCGCCCCGACCCGAAGGCCCGCGAGCGCGCTGCTCGAGAAGGAGTGGACATCCGCTTCTACTCGGTCATCTACAACGCGATCGAAGAGGTCGAGAACTCGCTCACGGGCATGCTCAAGCCCGAGTTCGAGGAGGTCCAGTCCGGTGTCGCCGAGATCCGCGAGGTGTTCCGCTCCTCCAAGTTCGGCAACATCGCGGGTGTCATCGTCCGCTCCGGCACGATCACCCGCAACTCGAAGGCGCGCGTCATCCGTGACGGCGTCGTGGTCGGGGACAACCTGGCCATCGAGTCGCTGCGTCGCTTCAAGGACGACGTCACGGAGGTCCGTACGGACTACGAGGCCGGTATCGGACTCGGAAAGTACAACGACATCCAGATCGGCGACGAGATCGAGACGATCGAGATGAAGGAGAAGCCGCGAGGCTGATCCGCTCCACTGGAAGGCCCGGGTCCGCCCGGGCCTTCCGGCGTCTCACGGCGCTGTTCGTGCGGGATCGGGAGGGGACTCTCGTCCTCTCGCGCCCTGCGGGAGGAATCGGGGGCCGCCCGTGTCCCGGAGGTGCGCACCCTCCAGCGTGCGCTTCCGCACCCCCGGGTGCGGGAGACCGACCCCGATCAGGCGCTCCTGTCTCGGTGGGTGCGCCCGCTGAACGAGCAGCTCGCGAGCAGCGCGCCTGCGGACGACGTCCGGCTCCCGATCCGGCACCTGAGCCTTCCCTCCCCATCCGGTCCCCGAGGATCAGGGAGCCGCGAGAAGGCACCCCACCCGCGCCGTCGATGACGCGCGGTCGAGGGGCATCACGCCCCAGAAGCAAGGCCCCCTCGGACGCGACCGGTCGTCCGGGCGGAGAGTGGTTGAATGGCGAGCTGAACGGTTCGCCGAGAGAGATGTGAGGACCAGCCATGGCAGATCCGGCCCGGGCGAGGAAGCTCGCCGAACGTATCCAGGTGATCGTCGCGAAGCGGCTCGAGCGCGGTCTCCGCGACCCGCGCCTCGGCTTCGTCACCATCACCGATGTCCAGGTGACCGGCGACCTGCAGCACGCCTCGGTGTTCTACACGGTCTACGGCACCGACGAGGAGCGCGCCGATTCGGCCGCGGCCCTCAAGGCCGCCACCGGAATGCTCCGCACCGAGGTGGGCAGGAACATCACGTCCCGGCTCACGCCGTCGCTCGAGTTCATCCTCGACGCGGTGCCCGAGAACGCGAAGCACATCGAGGACCTGCTCGCCGCCGCGCGCAGCCAGGACTCGCAGGTGCAGTCGCTCGCCGCTCAGGCGGACTACGCCGGCGAGGCCGACCCCTATGTGAAGCCCCGCGAGGACGACGAGGACTAGGCGCCGAGCCCGAACACCGCGGAGCCCGTGGCGACGTCGACCGATTCCAGGACGACGACGACACGGGCTCCCGGCGTGAGCGGGGCCGGGACGTCGACGGTGATCTCCGGGTCGAGCAGCTGGACCGAGGAGCGGGTGCGCGCCGAGGAGACGACGATCCCGCTGAAGGAGGCTCCTTCGCGGCCGCGGAGGACGGCGGCCTCGACGATCGCGGTCGCCGCACGGGAGGCGGCTCCGGCCCGGCGGTCGCTCGCGGCGAGGAGCGGCGGGAGCAGGGGCAGCGCCTCGCGCAGCTGCGACGGGATCGTTCCGCCCCGGGACACCGCGAGGCAGACGGCGAGGCCGAACCGGTCGACCAGGCGCCGCAGCGGCGCGGTGACGTGCGCGTACGGCGCGGCGAGGGCCGCCTGCGCGGGATGCTCCGGCGGGGCGCCGTCGAAGGCGGTGTAGCCGGCGCCGCGGAACAGGCTCGCCGCGGCGTACATGATGGCGAGCTGGGCGGGGTCGTCGGTGTCGAGGCGGCGCAGGTAGGCGCCGTAGGCCTCCTCCTCGGGCCACGGGACGCCGAGCGCCGCGGCTCGGGAGCGGAAGGCCGCGACGGTGGCGGGGTCGGCCTCGGGCATGGTCCGGAGGATGCCCACCCCCGCGTCGAGCATCATCGTCGCCGCCACCATACCGGTCAGCAGCGAGACCTGGGCGTTCCAGCCCTCGACGGCCAGGGGAGCGCGGCGCTCGACCCGGTAGCCGCCGTCGGCGGCGACGATCTCCTCCTCGGGCAGCGTCAGGCTCGCTCCTCCGCGCTCGGCCTCGCGCGCCAGGCGCTCGCGTCCGAACCAGGGGAGGAGGGCGAGGGAGGGGTGCGGATCGCCCGCGTCGACGCTGCGCTGCACGCCCTCGTAGTCGAGCCGGGCCACGCTGCGGACGAGCGCCCGCTCGAGGTGCACCGAGCGCGGCTCCGCCCGCTCGTCGAGGGTCAGCGTCCAGACCAGCGCTCGGCGCGTCTCGTCCGGCAGGAGCGACGCGGTCCCCTCGGAGAGGACCGCGGGGTGCAGCGGGACGCGGCCGTCCGGGAGGTAGTAGGTCTGGCCGCGGCGGCGCGTCTCGGCGTCGAGCGCCCCGCCGGTGCGGACGACCGCGGGAACGTCCGCGATGGCGTAGCGGAGGACGACGCCCTCCGACGTGCGCTCCAGGTGGAGGGCCTGGTCCAGGTCGAGCGAGCCGGGCGGGTCGATCGTCACGAAGGGGAGGTCCGTCCGGTCGACGCGGTCCTCGTCGTCCGCTCCGGCGTCCGCGTGCTCGGCCCCGGCCAGCGCGGCCGGCGGGAACGGGCCGGGCATGTCGTTCTCGACGCGGACCGCGGCGAGGGCGCGCTGGACGTCCTGGGCGAGGTCGACGTCGAGGGCGCGCTCGACGGCGGCGTCGGGGCGGGGGAGGCGGAGGCGGCGACCGGTCACGGCGCCGACCCTACCCGCCTCCTCCGACGCGGACGGCGGTCGACGGGCCCTCAGGAGCCGGGGAGGAGGTAGCCGTCCTCCGGGCCGCCCGTCGCCAGGCCGTCGGCGAGGAGCCCGGCCAGGGCGCGACCGCGCTGGTCGGCGTCCGGCCAGAGAGACTCCACCTCGGCCGCGGTGACCGGGCCGTGCGCGGCGCGCAGCTCGGCGAGGATGAGGCCGCGGACCTGGCGGTCCGAGCCCTCGAACCGCTTCTGCTTCGCCTTCACGGGCCCGGTGTGCTCGGGGTACCCCTCCGCCCGCCAGCGGCAGAGGTCGCGGATCGGGCACTCGTCGCAGCGCGGAGCGCGGGCGGTGCAGACGACCGCCCCCAGCTCCATCGCGCCCGCGTTGAAGGCCGCCGCCTCGGAGAGCGACTCGGGCAGCAGCGCCGACATCGCGGCGAGGTCGGCCCTCGCGCGGGGCGGACCGGGCTCCGCCGCTCCGTCGACCGCGCGCGCGAGGACCCGGCGGACGTTGGTGTCGACCACGGGGTGCCGCCTCCCGTAGGCGAACACGGCGATGGCGCGGGCGGTGTAGTCGCCGATGCCGGGCAGCGCGAGGAGGGTCTCGACGTCGTCGGGGACCACGTCGCCGTGCTCCTCGGCGATCGCCACGGCGCAGGCGTGCAGGCGCAGGGCCCGCCGCGGGTAGCCCAGGGACTGCCAGGCGCGCACCGCCTCGCCGGGCGGGACGGCGGCGAGCGCGGAGGGTGTCGGCCAGCGCTCCAGCCACTCCGCCAGACGCGGGACGACGCGGACCACCGGGGTCTGCTGCAGCATGAACTCGCTGACGAGCGTGCCCCAGGCGGGGAACCCCTCTCGGCGCCACGGCAGGTCGCGGGCGCTCGCGCGGAACCAGGCGGTGATCGCGTCGGCGAGAGGGTCGGAGGGCATCAGCCCACACTAGGCGGCGGCGCGTATCGTGGGCGGATGACCAGGTGGGCTCCGCAGAAGGCCGATGTGCTCGACGCTCTCGCGGCGGAGGTGCTGCACAACTACGGGCGCGGACGGGTCAAGGTCGGGATCGACGGCGACGACCCCGCGGTGAGCGCGGCGTTCGCGCTCGACCTCGCGGAGGCGCTCCGCCGGGCCGGCAAGGACGCGATCGTCGCGCACCTCACCGACTTCCGACGTCCCCGCGCCGATCGGGACGACCCCGCCGTGCCCGAGGAGCAGCGCTCCTACGCGGCCGGGTACGACTACGAGCTCCTGCGCCGCGTGCTGCTCGATCCGTTCACCCTCGGCGGCAGCACCGGGTTCGTGCTCGCGGGCTTCGACGCGGTGCGCGACGAGGCGCGGCAGGCGCGCTGGCGGACCGCCGGCCGCGACGCGGTGCTGCTCGTCGACGGCGAGTTCGCCCTCCGGCCGGAGCTGCGCGACGCGTGGAGCACCAGCATCCGCCTCGACACGCAGGAGCCGCCGGTGGACGCGGCGTACCGCGCCACGACGGATCCGCGCCGGCTGGCGGGGATCCTCGTCGACATCCGCGATCCGGAGCAGCCCCGGCGCCTCTTCGCCGACTCCTGCTGAGCCTCGGGACGGAGGCCGCCGCCGCGGGCGGCGTCGGTCCGACAGGGCCGCGGGCTCAGACCAGGGCGGCGCGGCGCACGACCTCAGCCGGCGGCACGAAGGCGCCCGCCCGCTCGACCTCGTGCACCAGGTCGACCAGCAGCTGGTTGACCGGTGCCTCGCGCCCGCCGCGGTGAGCGGTGCGGACCACGGCCCCGGCCAGGTGGTCGATCTCGCTCGGCACTCCGCGGCGGACGCTCTGCAGCGTCGACCCGGGGTTCGGCACCTCGCCCATCCGCGCGGCCATCCGGCGGGGGAGCAGCTCGACCAGGGGCAGGGGAGCGGCGGCCAGGGCGCGGACGGACGCGTTCGAGAGTCCCTGCAGCGAGCCGAAGCGGACGCCCGACGCGAGGCCCGTCCGGGCGGCCTCGCGCATCGACCGGGCGAGGACGCGCCGCAGCCCCGGATCGACGATCGTCTCCTGGACCGAGAGCCCGGTGATCGCGGGCAGGGCGTTGACCTCGTTGATCAGCAGCTTCGTCCACTGCGCTCCGGTGAAGTCGTCGGTGACGGCGGTGGGGACCGCCTCGCCGAGCACGGCGGCGGCACGGCGCACGTCGTCGTCGGCCGGGCGGCCGGGGACGCCGAGCGTGGTCGTGGCAGGAGCCGTGACGGTGACGCGGCCGGGTTCGAGGTGGCTCGCGGCGAAGAGGGCGAGAGCACCCACGAGCCGGGCGTCGCGCACCTGCCGGGCCGCCGCGGTGAGTCCGTCCAGTCCGTTCTGGACGACGACGACGAGAGTGCCGTCGACCGTGCGGCGGTTGGTGCGCAGCGCGTCCTCGGCGTCCTGCGCTTTCGTGCAGACGAAGGCGAGATCGGGCACGAGGTCGAGGGACTCGCCGCAGCGGACCCAGGCGGTGTGCTCGCCCCACGCCCCGTCGAGCCGGATCCCCGACCGGCGGATCGCGGTGAGGTGGTCGCCTCGGGCGGTGACCTCGACGTCGTGCCCGGCGCGGTCGAGAAGGGCGGCGATGGTGCCGCCGACGGCGCCTGCTCCGAGTACTGCGATCCTCATCCGGACAGCCTAGGACGGGCGGGCGAGGGCTCCGGCTCCACCCCGGGGGTACTCCCGATCCGTCCGTGTATCCTCGCACCCGTGCTCGAGACCCCCGCCCCGGCTCCGAACGGGATCCTCCTGCTGGACAAGCCCGGCGGCATCACCAGCCACGACCTCGTCTCGCGGACCCGCCGCCGCGCGGGGACCCGCAAGGTCGGCCACGCGGGGACGCTCGATCCGATGGCGACCGGGCTGATGATCCTCGGTCTCGGCCCCTCGACGCGCCTGCTCACCTACCTCGTCGGCCTCGACAAGCAGTACGAGGCGACGATCCGGCTGGGCTCCTCCACCACCACCGACGACCAGGAGGGCGAGGTGCTCGCCTCGGCGGAGCCCGCCCTCGTCGCGGCCCTCGCCCCGGAGTCGGTGTCCGACGCGATCGCGGCCCTCACCGGAGCGATCGAGCAGGTCCCGAGCACGGTCAGCGCGATCAAGGTGGACGGCCGCCGCGCCTACGCCCGCGCCCGCGACGGCGAGGAGGTCGTGCTCGCCTCCCGCCCCGTGACCGTCTCGGAGTTCGCCGTCCTGGCGAGCCGCCCGGTCGAGGGGTTCCTCGACCTGGACGTGCGCGTCACCTGCTCCTCCGGCACCTACATCCGCGCGCTCGCCCGCGACCTGGGCGCGTCCCTCGGAGTCGGCGGCAGGAGCGCGGCGGGGACGTCGAGCTCGTCGATCTCGCCGGCCTGCGCCACGGAGAAGGGGCCGACCGCGGTGCGCCGCAGCGCGGTCAGG
>NZ_PSVI01000071.1:0-14262 GCF_002931415.1 Rathayibacter sp. AY1E8 | reverse complement strand
CGCTCTGGAGGAGGCGGGGCTCGCGGTCACCCGCTGCCGGGCGCTCGGCGAGCGCGTCAGTCCGTAGGATCGAGGAATGGCCGACTTCACCCCCGCCCCGCCACCGCGCGGATGCGCCAGGACGTGCTGACCGGCGAGTGGGTCTCCATCGCCGCGTCGCGCCAGAACCGTGTGTTCCTGCCGCCGGCCGAGCTCGATCCGCTCGCCCCGGCGTCGCCGACGAACCCGTCGGAGGTGCCCAGCCGCTACGACGTCGCCGTCTTCGAGAACCGCTCCCCCTCCTTCGGCCCGCTCCTCGAGGACGCGGACGCGCCCGCCTCCCTGGAGGACCTGCGCACTCTCGGGCTCGGCCGGACGCTGACCAGCGTCGGCCGCTGCGAGGTCGTCTGCTTCAGCCCCGAGCACGAGGGCTCGTTCGCCACGCTCAGCGCCTCCCGCGCCCGGACCGTGGTCGAGGCCTGGGCCGACCGCGTGGGCGCCCTCTCGGCCCTTCCCGGCGTGCAGCAGGTCTTCCCGTTCGAGAACCGCGGCGAGGCGATCGGCGTCACGCTGCACCACCCCCACGGGCAGATCTACTCCTACCCCTACGTCACGCCGCGCACGACCCGCCTGCTCGCCTCGCTCGACAGCTACGGGCCGTCGATGTTCGCCGACGTCCTCGCCTTCGAGCAGGCCGGCGAGCGCGTCCTCCTCCGCGGCGAGCACTTCACCGCGTTCGTGCCGTTCGCCGCGCGCTGGCCCGTCGAGGTGCACCTCCTGCCGCACCGCCACGTCCCGGACCTGGCGGCGACGACCCCGGAGGAGCGCGATGAGCTGGCTGTGATGTACCAGCGCCTGCTCCGCGGCATCGACGCCCTCTACGACACCCCGACGCCCTACATCGCCGCCTGGCACCAGGCCCCAGTGCACGAGCGCCGCGACGAGGTGCGCCTGATGCTCCAGATCACCTCGCCCCGCCGCGCCGAGACGAAGCTCAAGTACCTCGCGGGGAGCGAGGCCGCGATGGGCGCCTGGATCGGCGACATCGCCCCCGAGACGAGCGCCGCGGCCCTGCGCGCGGCGATCGAGCGGGCCGACGCGGCCGTGCTCGAGGCCGGGATCGCACAGCGCCCCGACGCGGCGCTGCCGGTCGCCGCGCACAGCGACGACTCGCTTCCCGGCGGCGCCGCCACTCCCGCCACCACCGCCGCCGACATCGCCGAGGAGAACCGATGACCGCCGCTCCCGCATCCCTGACCGCCGTCGCCGAGAGCGCGGCCGCCGCCTTCGAGCGCACCTTCGGCCGCCCCGCCGCGGGCGTCTGGGCCGGCCCCGGCCGCGTGAACCTGATCGGCGAGCACACCGACTACAACGACGGCTTCGTCTTCCCCTTCGCGATCGACCGCGCCACGGCGATGGCCGTCGCTCCGAGGGAGGACCGCCTGATCCGGATCAGCAGCGCCTTCTCCCCCGACGTGGTCGAGGTCGCTCTCGACGAGCTCGGCCCCGGCGCCGTGACCGGCTGGTCGGCCTACCCGCTCGGCGTGGTCTGGGCGCTGACGGAGTACGGCGTCGACCTGGGCTCCCGCTCGGGCTTCGACGCGTACGTCGACTCCGACGTGCCGGTCGGCGCGGGGCTCTCGAGCTCGGCGGCGCTGATGTGCGCGATGGCCGTCGCCCTCGACGAGCTCTGGCACCTCGGCTTCGACCGCGCGACGATGGCCCGCGTCGGTCGTCGCGCCGAGAACGTCGCGGTCGGCGCCCCCACCGGGATCATGGACGAGTCCGCCTCCCTCTTCGGGAAGCGCGACGCCGCGGTGTTCCTGGACTGCCGCAGCCTCGACACCGAGGTCGTCCCCCTCGGCTTCGAGGAGGCCGGGCTCGTCCTGCTCGTCGTCGACACGCGCGTCGAGCACGCGCACGCCACCGGCGGCTACGCCGAGCGGCGCGCCTCCTGCGAGCTCGGCGCCGCGACCCTCGGCGTGCCGTCGCTCCGCGAGCTGACGGTCGACGACCTGCCGCGCGCCCAGGAGCTCCTCGACGACGTCACCTACCGGCGCGTGAAGCACGTCGTGACCGAGGACGTCCGCGTGCTCGAGACCGTCCGCACCCTGCGCGAGCACGGTCCCCGGGCGATCGGCGATCTGCTCGACGCCGGCCACGTCTCACTCCGCGACGACTTCGAGATCTCGGTGCCCGAGCTCGACACCGCCGTCGAGGCGGCGCGCGGCGCCGGAGCGATCGGCGCCCGGATGACCGGCGGCGGCTTCGGCGGCTCCGCGATCGCCCTCACCCCGGTGGAGAAGGAGGAGGAGGTCCGCGCCGCGGTCCTCGCCGCCTTCGCCGAGAAGGGCTTCTCGACTCCGGAGCTCTTCCTGGTCACGGCCGCCGACGGCGCGGGTCGGGTGCTCTGACCTCTGCTTCCGTCGACGCCCCCTGCGACCTCGCGTCGCAGGGGGCGTTCCTCGTCCAGCCGCTACGGCGCCGGATCCGGCGGAACGACGGCGCGCGCTTCTCCCCCGGTGACCCGAACCAGCTCGGCGAAGCTCGTCGGGTAGACGGTGTGCGCGTGCCCGGCCGCAGCCCAGACCACGTCGTAGGCGGCGAGGGCCGTGTCGACCACGGTGCGCAGCGACGCGGGATGGCCCACCGGCGCGATCCCGCCGATCGTCTGGCCCGTCGCGGACTTCACCTCCGCGGCCGGCGCCCGGGTGATCGATCCGCCCAGCTGCACGCCCAGCCAGGCGGTGTCGACGCGGTGGCCGCCGCTGGTCAGGACCAGCAGCGGCGCACCGTCGAGCAGGAACACGAGCGAGTTCGCGATCTGGCCGACGTCGACGCCCAGCGCCTCTGCCGCCAGTGCCGCCGTCGACGCGGCCGAGTCGAGCCAGTGCACGGTCGGGTGCACGCCGTGCCGGTCGAGGTCGGCGAGGACGCGGTCGACGGCCGGGTGGCTCCGTTCGCTCATGCCGCCGAGGCTAGCGCCCCGGCCGCCCTCACTTCTCGAACGTGGAGGCGTCGATCACGAAGCGGTAGCGGACGTCCGAGGCGAGGACGCGCTCGTAGGCCTCGTTGATCTGCGACGCCGAGACGACCTCGACCTCGCTCGCGATGCCCTTCTCGGCGCAGAAGTCGAGCATCTCCTGGGTCTCGCGGATGCCGCCGATGCCCGAGCCCGCGAAGGAGCGACGGGCGCCGAAGAGCGTGAAGACGTGCAGCGGCAGCGCCTCGGCCGGAGCGCCCACGTTCACCATCGTGCCGTTGCGGCGCAGGAGCCCCAGGTAGGCGTCGAGGTCGAGGGGCGCGCTGACCGTGTTGACGATCAGGTCGAAGGTGTTCGCGAGATCGGTGAAGGTCGCCTCGTCGCGCGTGGCGTAGTAGTGGTCGGCGCCCAGACGGAGGCCGTCCTCCTTCTTGCTGAGGGTCTGCGAGAGCACGGTGACCTCGGCGCCCATCGCGTGCGCGAACTTGACGGCCATGTGGCCGAGCCCGCCGAGGCCGACGACGGCCACCCGCTTGCCGGGGCCCGCCTCCCAGTGCGAGAGCGGCGAGTAGGTCGTGATGCCCGCGCACAGCAGCGGAGCGGCGGCCTCGTAGGGGATCGACTCCGGCACGCGGAGCACGAAGTCCTCGACGACGACGACGTGCGTGGAGTAGCCGCCCTGGGTGATGGTGCCGTCGCGGTCGACGGAGGCGTAGGTGCCGGTGTTGCCCTTCAGGCAGTACTGCTCCTCGCCCGCGAGGCAGTTCTCGCACTCGCGGCAGGAGTTCACCATGCAGCCGACGCCGACGCGGTCGCCGACGGAGTGCTTGGTGACCTCGGAGCCGACCTCGGCGACGACGCCGACGATCTCGTGGCCGACGGTCAGCGGGTACGCCACCGGTCCCCAGTCGCCGCGGACGGTGTGGATGTCGGAGTGGCAGATGCCGGAGTAGGCGATCTCGATGAGCACGTCGTGCGGTCCGACGTCGCGGCGCTCGATGGTGGTGGGGACGAGCGGCTCGGTCGCGGAGGGGGCGGCGTAGGCGGTGACGGTGAGCATGGGTTCTCCTCGTGGGGCGGGGCGCGCTCCGAGGACGTGTCCGACGGGGTGGGGGACGCGAGAGCGCCGGGCCACGCTACCGGCAGGCGACTGGACGTCGCCCCCGAGCGCGGTCCGGCGCGGGTCCCGTGGCGCGGGGCCGGTCAGCGCAGGGCGCGCTCGGCCGCCGTCACCACGTTGTGGATGAGCATCGCGCGCGTCATCGGGCCGACGCCGCCGGGCACGGGCGAGAGCCAGCCCGCGACCTCCGCCACCTCCGGTGCGACGTCGCCGGTCAGCTTCGCGCGGCCCGTCTCCGGGTTCTCGACCCGCGTGATGCCCACGTCGAGCACGGCGGCGCCGGGCTTCACCCAGTCGGCGCGGATGAGCCCGGGCACGCCCACGGCGGCCACCACGATGTCGGCGCGGCGCACCTCCGCGGCGAGATCGGCCGTGCGGGAGTGGGTGAGGGTCACGGTGGCGTCGAGGCCCTTCCGCGTGAGCAGGAGCCCGAGCGGACGGCCGACGGTGAGCCCGCGGCCCACGACGACGACGTGCCCGCCCGAGGTCGGGATGCCGTGGCGCTGCAGCATCTCGACGATCCCGTTCGGCGTGCAGGGCAGCGGGCTGTCCAGCTCTCCCTCGACGCCGAGCACCAGGCGGCCGAGGTTGGTGGGGTGCAGGCCGTCGGCGTCCTTGTCCGGATCCATGAGCTCGAGCATCGCGTTCTCGTCGATGCCCTTCGGCAGCGGGAGCTGGATGATGTACCCGGTCACGGCCTCCGAGTCGTTGAGCTGCCGGATGGCGGCGCGGATGTCGTCCGCCGACGCGGTCGCGGGGAGGTCCACGCGGATCGACTCGATCCCGACCTCCGCGCAGTCGCGGTGCTTGCCCGCGACGTACGAGCGGGAGGCGGGATCGTCCCCCACGAGCAGCGTGCCGAGCCCGGGCACGACGCCCCGCTCGCGCAGAGCGGCGACCCGCTCCGCGATCTCCGTTTTGACCGCCGTCGCCGTCGCGACGCCGTCGAGTACCTGTGCCGTCATCTCGGGCTCCTCGGTCGTGGCGCGGCGGAGGGGGGCGGTGCCCCGGCCTCCGCCGCGCGGGTGGTGCAGCGGATCGACTACAGCCCGGGGTAGAGCGGGAAGTCGTCGGTGAGGCGGGCGACACGGCCGCGCAGCGCCTCGAGGTCGGCCGAGGGCTTGAGCGCCTCGGCGATGACGTCGGCGACCTCGGTGAACTCCGTGTCGCCGAAGCCGCGCGTCGCGAGCGCCGGCGTACCGATGCGCAGGCCCGAGGTGACCATCGGCGGGCGGGGGTCGAACGGCACGGCGTTGCGGTTGACCGTGATGCCGACCTCGTGGAGGCGGTCCTCGGCCTGCTTGCCGTCCAACGGCGAGTCGCGCAGGTCGGCGAGGACGAGGTGGACGTCCGTGCCGCCGGTCAGGACGTCGATGCCCTCGGCCTTCGAGTCGGCCGCCGTGAGGCGCTCGGCGAGGATCTGCGCGCCGCGGATGGTGCGTGCCTGGCGATCGGCGAACTCGGGCTCGCCGGCGAGCTTGAACGCGGTCGCCTTCGCGGCGATCACGTGCATGAGCGGGCCGCCCTGCTGGCCGGGGAAGACGGCCGAGTTCAGCTTCTTGGCGTACTCCTGCTTCGCGAGGATGAGCCCCGAGCGCGGGCCGGCCAGCGTCTTGTGGACGGTGGTGGTCACGACGTCGGCGTAGGGCACCGGCGACGGGTGCAGCCCCGCCGCCACGAGGCCGGCGAAGTGGGCCATGTCGACCCAGAGCTTCGCGCCGACCTCGTCGGCGATGGCGCGGAACGCCTCGAAGTCGAGCTGACGGGGGTAGGCGGACCAGCCGGCGATGAGCACCTGCGGGCGGACCTCGAGGGCCTTCTCGCGGACCGCGTCCATGTCGATGCGGAAGGTCTGCGGGTCGACGCCGTACGCGGTCGCGTTGTAGAGCTTGCCCGAGAAGTTCAGCTTCATGCCGTGGGTCAGGTGGCCGCCGTGCGCGAGCTCGAGGCCGAGGATGGTGTCTCCGGGCTGCACGAGCGCGGCGAGCGCCGCGGCGTTGGCGGAGGCTCCGGAGTGCGGCTGGACGTTGGCGAACTCGGCGCCGAAGAGGGCCTTGGCGCGGTCGATCGCGAGCTGCTCGGCGATGTCGACGTACTCGCAGCCGCCGTAGTAGCGGCGGCCGGGGTAGCCCTCGGCGTACTTGTTGGTCAGGACGGAGCCCTGCGACTCGAGGATCGCGCGCGGCACGAAGTTCTCGCTCGCGATCATCTCGAGGTAGCCGCGCTGGCGGTCGAGCTCCTGCTGGAGCACGGCGGCGATCTCGGGGTCGACCACCGACACGGGCTGGTCGAACGAGGCGGCGACGCCGGGGCTGGCGGGGGAAGAGGACACGGACGCTCCTTGGCTGGGAAACGGAAGGGGCCCGGCAGGTCGCGGCGGCGCGACACGGCTCGTTCGGGCGACCCGATCTACGGTATCCGTTCCAGCCCAGGCGTGCGGCGGGAAAAGTGTCCGGGGCGCTGCCCCGGAGGAGGTGCCGCTCCCTGATGGTCACCCATCCGAACGCCAGTCGCGGCGGGCTCACTCTAGCAAGCGGGCCGGGTGGCGCGGGAGTCGCGCCAGTCGGGGGCGGGCACGCGCGATCGTGCGACGATCCCTCGGGCGGTTCCGGCGCGGGACCGGGAGGGAGGGCGTCGCCGTGGGTCCTCGACGCCGCTCCGAGCGCGTCGACAGCCGCAGCGACGAGGAGCTCGTCGCGCTGGTCCGGGAGGGCCGCACCGACGCCGTCTCCGAGCTCTGGCGCCGCCACTCCTCGGCCGGGCGCACCGTGGCCCGTGCGTGGGCGAGCAGCTCCGACCCCGACGACCTGGTCTCGGAGGCGTTCCTCCGCGTCCTGCGGGCGATCGAGCGCGGCGGCGGACCCGAGGGCGCCTTCCGCCCCTACTTCTTCACCGCCGTCCGCAACGTCGCGGGGTCCTGGGCCCGGCGGGACCGGCACGAGCGGCCGTTCGACGAGGCCGACCGCGCCCTCCCCTCTGCCGGCCCCGATCCCGAGGCGCACGCCCTCGCCGCCCTCGAGCGCGACCTGGGCGCGCGCGCGTTCCGGGCGCTGCCGCCGCGCTGGCAGGAGGTGCTCTGGTACACGGAGGTGGAGGGCCTGTCCCCCGCCGCCGCCGCACCGCTGATGGGCCTGGGGCCCAACGCGGTCGCAGCGCTCGGGGTGCGGGCGCGGGAGGGGCTGCGCTCCGCGTGGATCCGGGAGCACGTGTCGGACGCCTCGGCGACGGGCGAGTGCGAGTGGGTGCTCGAGCGGGCGGGGACGTACGCGCGAGGACGCGTCCCCGTCCGGGACAGGCACCGCATCGACCGGCACCTGGACGGGTGCCTCTCCTGCCGGGAGGCGCTGGCGGAGGCCGAGAGCACTGCGCGCCGCCTCGCGTCGGTGCTGCTGCCGCTCTCGGCCGGCGTGAGCGGTGCGGCCGCCTGGGCGGCGGGCGGGGGCTCCGGCGCGGCCTCCGGTCCGCTGCCGAGCGCGGTCCGGGCGTCGAGCGCGGTCCGCGCATCGGCGGTAAGGGCGTCGAGAGTGGGCAGCGGAACAGGAGTGGTCGTCGCCGCGTCCGCTGCGGCGGCACTCGCGGTCGCGGGAGTCGTCGGCGCGGTGCTGCTGTCCAGGAACGGGGGCGGCGCGCTCGTGGCGGCGGAGGACGCCTCCGCGCGGGTGGACGAGCGCGCAACGGCCGAGGCGGCTGCGCCGGCGTCGAGCGGAGGAGCGACGGCGAGCGCCGACCGACCGGAGACGGACCCGGAGGCCGCGGACCGGACGAGTGCAGCGGACGGCGATCCGGCGGGGCGGTCCAGCGGTTCCGGCGCCGCTCCGAGGAGCACGGTGCCGGCCGTGGCCGGACGGGCTGCGTCGGACGATGCCGGAGCGACGCGCGCGACCCCCGGGAGGACGGGACGCCCGCCGCAACAAAAGCCGTCCCGCGATCCCGTCGGCGCACCGGCGTCGAGAGGGATCGAGGCGACCGCCTCCCCGACTCCTGCCGCCGAGCCCGCCCCGTCCCGCCCTGCCGTGACCGGCAGCCCCGCACCGGCGCGCTCCCCTGCCGTCACCGAGGGTCCGGCCCCCTCCGGGCCGCCGGGGACCACGACCGGGAGCTCCGCGCCGGGCCCGATCGGCAACGGCCCGGCCCTGCCCTCCGTTCCGGTCCCGACCCCCGCACCCAGCACTCCGGTCCCGGTTCCTGTTCCTGTTCCTGTTCCTGTTCCGACCGTGACTCCCCCACCGGACACTCCGGCTCCGGCAGCGACGCACGCACCGAGCACTCCGGCGCCGGCCCCTACAGAGGCGCCGAGCACCTCCGCTCCGGTCTCGACTCCCGCGCCGGTCACGACCCCCACTCCGGCCGCACCTCCCGCTCCGGCCGCACCGACCCTCGCGCTCGACACCGACGGCCGGCTGCTGCCCGATGCCCGGGGCACCGCCGCGCCCGGCGCCGAGGTGCTCCTCGAGGACGCCTCCGACGGACACCGTGTGGGCTCCGCCACCGCCGACGCCGACGGCTCCTGGACCGCGCCGGCGCTCCCCCTCCCCGCGGGCAGGACCACGGTGCTGGCGCGCACCGCCGCAGGAGTCAGCGCCCCCGAGACGGTCGACCTGCGCGCTCCGGTGCTCCTCGCCCGGGCCGCGTCGAGCGGGGGCGCGGTCGGCGTGCTCGTGCTCGCCGATCCCGACGCGGACGGCCTCGACCTCCTGGTCGACGGCGGGCAGGTGCGGTCCCTCGCTCCCGGAGCCCCCGTCCTCGCCGCGACCCTGGAGGTCGGTCCTGGGAGGCACACGATCGGCGTCCGCTACTCCTCCCCGGACGGGCGGACGGGACCCGTCGCCGTCGTGTCCGTCGACGCGGGCTGAGGCGCGCGGACCGCCCCGTGCCCCACCGTTATCCTGGGCGGATGCAGCCCGAACCCGCCGCGTCCGCGACTCCCCGGCCCGCCTCCGCGAGCACCCGTCCGACGGGCAGCGACGCCGCGTGGTCCGGCGCCCGGCCCGCGGGAAACCACTGGACCCTGACCTTCGCCTGCCCCGACCAGCCGGGCATCGTGCACGCCGTGTCCGGTGCCGTCGTCCAGGCCCGCGGCAACATCACCGAGAGCCAGCAGTTCTCGAGCGCCGACACCGGCCGCTTCTTCATGCGCCTGCAGGTGGAGTCGCCGATCAGCCGCGAGGAGTTCGCCGCCGCCCTGCTGCCGATCACCGAGCACTACGGGATGACCTGGCGCCTCGACGTCGTCGGCCGGCCGCTGCGCACCCTCGTCCTCGCCTCCACGGCCGCGCACTGCGTCAACGACCTGCTCTTCCGCCAGCGCGCCGGGCAGCTCGCGGTGGACATCCCGATGATCCTGTCCAACCACGGCAGCCTGCGCGACCTCGCCGAGTTCTACGGCGTGCCCTTCGAGTCGCGCCCCGTGGTCTCGCCGGAGTCGAAGCGCGGGTTCGAGGAGCGCGTGCTGGAGGTCGTCGAGGAGCACGACGTCGAGCTCGTGGTCCTGGCGCGCTACATGCAGATCCTCTCCCCCGAGCTCTGCGCGCGACTGGCCGGTCGCGCCATCAACATCCACCACTCGTTCCTGCCGGGCTTCAAGGGCGCGAACCCGTACAAGCAGGCGCACGCCCGCGGCGTCAAGCTGATCGGGGCGACCGCGCACTTCGTGACCAGCGACCTCGACGAGGGGCCGATCATCGAGCAGAACGTGGTGCGCGTGGACCACTCGCACTCGGTCGCCCAGCTCGTGGCGATCGGGCAGGACGAGGAGAGCCGCACGCTCACGCAGGCGGTCAAATGGTTCGCGGAGGACCGGGTGCTCCTCGACGGGGCCCGCACCATCATCTTCCGCTGACCTCCGGCGGCTAGCATGGTCGGCGTGAATCGAGCAGGAGCGGACACCGCGGGCACCGACATCAGGATCGGCCCGAACGCGATCCTCCGGTTCCTCCTGGAGCTCGTCGCGCTGGCGACCTTCGCCCTCTGGGGCTTCGCGTCGTGGGACCTCCCGTGGAACATCGTCCTCGGCATCGGCGCTCCGGTGGTCGCCGCGCTGATCTGGGCGCTCTTCCTCTCGCCGCGTGCGGTCCTCGCGATCGACGTCTACGGCCGCTCGCTGATCGAGCTGCTCGTGATGGGCGCCGCCGCGCTGGCGTGGCTGGACCTCGGCCAGCCGGTCGTCGCGATCGTCTTCGGCGTCCTCGCCGTCGTCTCCGGCGTCATCGCGGGACGCCGCTCCCTCTGATCCTGACGGCGACCGCTCAGGCCGAGGGGGCGCTCGCTCGGAGCCGTCCACCGCTGTCCCCGAGGGTGCACCGCGGTCCCCGTACGCTCGCCGCCGCTCGGAGCGGGACCGAACGCGTCGTCCCGGCTCGCAGCGGCAGGTCGCCACCGCGTTCTCCCGTCGATGCACCTCCGGGGATGCGCGACCGCAGCGGGACCCCGGGCCGATCGCGCCGCCGGGCCCCCAAGCGGAGGTGTTCCGCCCCGCCTGATCGTCGATCTCTCCCCGACCCGCTCCCGCCTCCGCTCTCGAGCCGTTCCCCCACGCAGCCCGGCCGGTCTTGCTCCCGGCCCGCACCACGAGCCGCCCCGTCTCCGCCTCCCCCGCCCGGGAACGGCGAACGGCCGCCCCCGCCGCTCCGGGAGGAGCAGGGGGACGGCCGTTCGCGGCGGTCGCGGAGGACTACTCCACGGCGCCCGCCTCACGCTGCGCCAGGGCGCGGCGTCGGAGGCCGGTGATCACAGCACCTGCACCGAGGAGGGCGAGGGCGGCGGCTCCGAGGAGACCGCCGTCGAAGCCCGTCGACGGGAGGCCGCCGGCGCCGTGGCCGGGCGCGCCCGGTCCGGCGGTCGGCGTGGAGGTGGGCTCCCCCGGTCCGGCGGTCGGCGTGGAGGTGGGCTCCCCCGGTCCGGCGGTGGGGCCGGCCGTCGGCGTCGCGGTCGGCTCCGGGGTGCCCGTGGGCTCCGGAGTCGCGGTCGGCGTCGGGGTGGGGGTGACCGCCTCGGTGACGTCGACGCTCACGAGCGTCGCGAGTCCCGAATCGGTGTAGGCGACACGGCCGAGGTAGCGGGCCGGGCCCGCCAGGTTCGACCAGGAGACCGCGTACGCGATCGGCTCGCCCTGCACGGCGTCGACCACGGCGGGGTCGGTGCTCAGCGAGCCGAGACCGTTCTCCGGAGTGATGACGAAGCTGCGGAAGTCGAACGTGACAGTCGAGGATCCCGGGGCGGTCGAGTAGACATCGGCCTGGACCGTGTACTCGCCCGGAGCGGGGTCGGCGATGTCGACTCGCTCGTCGGCCGAGCCGGTCGCCGAGGTGAAGACCTTGTCGGTGCTCTCGCTGGTGACGGTGAGGTCGAGGTCGGCCGCGTCGTCGAGCGAGTCGAGATCGAAGCGGGCGAACTCGGCGCCCTCCGGCACCACGACGGTGGTCGTCAGCGACTTCCCCGTGGGGAGCGTCGCCGAGTGGCCGTCGGCGGCGGTGGCGTCCTCGGCGAGGACACCCTCGGCGAGACCGCTCGCGGTGAGCGGCAGCGCGCCGGTGATGCCGGGCGTGACCGTCACCGTGCCGGTGCCGGTCGAGCCGGTGCCGGAGACCTCGTAGGGCGCGTCCAGCAGGACGGGGCGCACCGCGATCGGGCTGCGGACGTCGTGCTCCGCGCTCGCCCAGGTCAGGTAGCCGGTGGCGAACTGGTTGAGCGCCGCCGAGCCGGTGGTGAAGGAGACCGTGTACTCCGCCGTCTGGCCCGCACCCGTGAAGGAGAGGGTCGAGGGCGAGACCACGGTGTCGATCCCGGCGAGGCCGTCGACCGAGGCGGTGTAGGTGCCCGCGCCGGTCGAGGTGACCGTGCGGGTCACGGTCTGCGTGCCCGCGAGGGCGCCGATCGCGATCGAGGCCTGGTTGAGGTCGGACGGGTCGATCGCGGCGATCGGGTCGATCACCGGGTTCGAGGTGAAGACGTAGCCCGCACCCTTGAGGAACGCGATCCAGTCCTCCGTGCCGCTCTGGTAGAGCAGTCCGGGATCGAGGAACGCGGCAGGGTCGACGTGTCCGGCGCCCTGGGCGAAGACGTCCTCGGACGCGGCGCCCGACTGGTCGACGCTGTCGTAGGCGGAGGTCATCATGGCCGACTTCACCGCGGACGGCGAGGCCTTCGGGGTCGCGCCGAGGATCAGCGCGCCGAGGCCCGCCACGTGCGGCGACGACATCGAGGTGCCGGACTCGAACGCGAAGGCGGGGTCGTCGCCCTCGGCGTTGAAGCTGTCGGCGAGGATCGCGACGCCGGGCGCCGTGAGGTCGGGCTTCAGCACGTCGGCGCCGTCCGCCTCAGCGGGACCGCGCGACGAGAAGCCGGCGACCTGCGGGACGGGGATGGAGGCTCCGGACGAGTTGCCCTCGGAGAGGGTCACGGTCGCACCGGCGGTGCCGGCGTAGGTCGTGATCGCCTGGTAGGCCTGCGAGTCGATCTGGATGCTCGGGACCGAGTGGTCGTCGACGTGCAGGGCGTTCGGGGTCGGGTTGAGCAGCAGCATGCCGATGCCGCCGGCCCGCTCGACCTCGGCCGACTTGGAGACGCGCGCGGTGACGCCCGCGGTGCAGGCGACGATCGTGCCCTTCACCTTGTCGGGGTCGAGGGTGCCGGTCTCGCAGATGGCGGGGTTCTCGGCGCCCGAGCGGACGACGTCGGCGCTGTTCACCAGCGGTCCGGTGACGTCCTCGTGGACCGAGATGGATCCTCCGACGAACTTCTGGCCGTCGCCGAGAGCGGCGGTCGCGGTGTAGGTCGGGATGGAGGACGCGGCGACCGTGGTGTACCAGGGCGACGCGTGGTCGAGCGTGGAGGCGCCCGCACCCGAGTTGCCGGCCGAGGCCGCGACGAAGACGCCCGCGGCGGCGGCGTTGAGGAACGCCTCGTCGATCGCGGTCAGGGTCGAGGTGGCCGAGCCGCCGCCGATCGAGAAGTTGATGACGTCGACGCCGTCCTTGGTCGCGGCGTCGATGGCCGCGAGGATGCCCGCTCCGGAGCAGAAGTCGTCGTCGTCGGTGCCCTCGTCGGGTCCGTTCCAGCAGACCTTGTACGCGGCGACCTTGGCGGCCGGGGCGACTCCGGAGATCTTCCCGTAGTCGTAGCCGTCGACGCTCGCCTCGACGCCGTTGTTGCCGGCTGCCGTGCTCGCGGTGTGCGAGCCGTGTCCGTCGGCGTCGCGCGGGGAGCGGTACTCGGGGTTGTCCGTCGAGCCGACCTCCTCGTCCGCGAGGAACCAGCGTGCGCCGATGAGCTTCTGGTTGCACTCGTCGCCGTCCCACTGCTCGGAGGCGGGGAGCCCCGGCGAGCAGGAGCCGACGAAGGTGCCGCCGTCCGACTTCACGAAGGAGGTGGTGGTGCCGTCCGTGTAGGGGGCCGCTCCGGGCGAGGTCGCCAGGGGCGCGCCTGCGAAGGAGGGGTTCTCGGGCGCGATGCCGGAGTCGATGACGCCGACGACGACGCCCTCGCCCGCCTTGTCGATGCCGCCCAGCTTCTGCCAGACGCCGTTCTCGCCCTCGAGGCCGAGGAAGTCGGTGGAGCGCTGCTGTCCGGTGTCGGGCACGGGGGTACCGGCGGCGGCCGCGGCGAGCGGCGAGGCCTGCGCGGCGCGGTCGACCTTCAAATTCTCGACCTTGCGGACCTGGGCGACGTCGCGGCGGCTCGCGAGCTCGCCCGCCTGCTCGCCCGAGAGGGTCGCGGAGAAGCCGTTGAGGGCGACGGTGTAGTGGTAGCCGATGGCGGCGTCGACCGCGGAGGCGACGTCCTCCTGGCGCTGCTCGAGGTGAGCGGAGTAGTCCTCCACCGGAGCCGAGGCGGCCTGCAGCTGCGCACCGTCGACGGGCGCCGTGCGGGCGAAGCGGGCATCGCTGCCCTGGTAGGTGGCCGCGGAGGGCTCGACGAGGGTGACGACGTAGTCGCCGTCGTCGAAGCTCTGGCCGACGGAGAGCCCGCCGACGAGTGAGGCACTGCCGGCGAGAGGGGCGGCACTGGCGCCGGTGGTGGCGAAGGCCGCGGTCGCGGCGACTCCGAGGACGGCGAGGCCCGCGAGGATGCGCCTCTCAGCGCGGCGGACGGGTGGTCGGTGGGACAGGTGGATCGGCAATCGATGTCCTTACTCACATTCGCTGGGAACCGGATCGGTTTCCACACAGAAACGACCCTACGA
>NZ_PSVI01000070.1:0-15298 GCF_002931415.1 Rathayibacter sp. AY1E8 | reverse complement strand
CTGGCCCCTGCCATCAGCGGCGCCCTCGGGGGCCGCACGCAACGAGATTTCCGAGGGAGCACCGTGTCCGGGCATTCCAAGTGGGCCACGACCAAGCACAGCCGAACCAGTGATCCGCGTACCAGCGGATCGCTGTAGGCGAACGCGACCCGCTCCACCCACCCAGCCACCCCCGAGAGCCGACCGCGGCGAGCCGGGCAGGGACCGGCTCGCTATCTGATCAGCCGCGACAGCAGCCGGTCGGCGAGGATCCTGCCGTCGGTCTGGCAGGTGGGGCAGTACTGGAGCGTGGAGTCGTGGAAGACCACCTGGCGGATCGTGTCGACGCAGACGGGGCACGCCTCTCCTGTGCGGCCGTGGACGCGCATGCCGAGCTTCTTCTCGCGCTTGAGGTCGGCCGCGTGCAGGCCCTCGGCGCGGGCGAGCGCCTCCTCGAGGGTGTAGCGGAGGGCCGCGTAGAGGCGGTCCAGCTCGTCGGCGGTGAGCGCGGCGGGCTTGAAGGGCGACATGCGCGCCACTTGGAGGATCTCGTCGGAGTAGGCGTTGCCGATGCCGGCGATGCGGGACTGGTCGCGGAGGACGCCCTTCACCTGCGCCCGGCCCGCCGTGGCGAGGATCGCGCCGAGGATCTCCTCGGTGAACTCCGGGTCCAGCGGATCGGGACCCAGCCGGGCGACTCCCGGGACGTCGAGCGGATCGGCGACGATCGAGAGCGCGAGGCTCTTCTTGGTGCCGGCCTCCGTCACGTCGAACCCCGACCCGTCGTCGAGGACGAGCCGCGCGGCGAGCGGTCCCCGGCCGGGCTTCGTCGGCGCCGTCGGCCGCTCGGGCCGCCAGCGGACCCAGCCGGCGCGGGCGAGGTGCAGGAGGACGTGGGCCTCGCCGACTGCGATGTCGAGGAACTTGCCGTGCCGCGACACTCCGTGGACGGTCTCGCCGGACAGAGCGGACGGCGGGATGGCGACGGTCTTGAGGGCGGAGATCGCGAACACGTCGAGCCGCTCGAGGACGCGTCCGCCCAGGCGCGCGTCGAGATCGAGGGCGAGGGCCTGGACCTCGGGGAGTTCGGGCATGCGACCACCCTGGCCCGCGGGTCCCGCACCGTCCACCCCTGGCGGAGGGGACGGCAGCGGGTCAGTCGCCGAAGCGCGTCGCCGCGACCTTCCGCAGGAACAGCTCGTGGAACCGGTAGTCGCCGGTGATCTCGGGATGGAACGCCGTCCCGAGGAGGTTGCCCTGCTCGACCGCGACCACCCGCCCGTCGGCGACGCTGGCGAGCGCGGTCGCCCGCTCCCCCAGCTCCTCCACGACCGGTGCGCGGATGAAGACCGCGTGCACCGGCGGATCGCCGATCGCCGGCACGTCGAGATCGGTCTCGAAGGAGTCGAGCTGGTTGCCGAACGCGTTCCTCCGGACCGACACGTCCAGGCCGCCGAAGCTGCTCTGGCCGTCGATGCGGTCGAGGACCCGGTCGGCGAGCATGATCAGCCCGGCGCACGTCCCGTAGACGGGCATCCCCGCCCCGATCGCCTCGACGACCGGCTCCGCGAGGCCGAAGAGGCGCGACAGCTTGTCCATCACCGTGGACTCGCCACCCGGGATGACCAGCCCCGCGACGGCGGCCAGCTCCTCCGGGCGTCGCACCAGCACCACCTCGGCGCCCAGCTCGCGCAGGACGTGCGCGTGCTCGCGAAAGTCGCCCTGTAGCGCGAGGACGCCGACGCGGAGCCCCTCGAGGGACTCCCGCGTCGGTCCTGCGCCGACGAGCGGCGCGTCGGCGCTACCAGCCACGCTCGGCGAGGCGGTGCGGCGCGGGCACGTCGGCCACGTTGATGCCGACCATCGCCTCGCCCAGGCCGCGCGAGGCCTCCGCGACGACCTTCGCGTCGTCGAAGAAGGTGGTCGCCTTCACGATCGCGGCCGCGCGCTTGGCGGGCTCGCCCGACTTGAAGACGCCGGAGCCGACGAACACGCCGTCGGCGCCCAGCTGCATCATCAGCGCCGCGTCGGCCGGGGTCGCGACCCCGCCGGCGGTGAAGAGGACGACGGGGAGCTTGCCGGTCCGGGCGATCTCGACGACCAGGTCGTAGGGGGCCTGCAGCTCCTTGGCGGCGACGTAGAGCTCGTCCTTGGTCATCGCCTTCAGGCGGTTGACCTCGCCGGAGATCGTGCGGATGTGCTTGGTCGCCTCGGAGACGTCGCCGGTGCCTGCCTCGCCCTTCGAGCGGATCATCGCTGCGCCCTCGGTGATGCGGCGCAGCGCCTCGCCCAGGTTGGTCGCTCCGCAGACGAAGGGGACGGTGAAGTTCCACTTGTCGATGTGGTTCACGTAGTCGGCGGGCGAGAGGACCTCGGACTCGTCGATGTAGTCGACGCCGAGCTCCTGCAGGATCTGCGCCTCGACGAAGTGGCCGATGCGCGCCTTCGCCATGACGGGGATCGACACGGCGGAGACGATGCCGTCGATCAGGTCGGGGTCGCTCATGCGTGCGACGCCGCCCTGCGAGCGGATGTCGGCGGGGACGCGCTCGAGCGCCATGACGGCGACCGCACCGGCGTCCTCCGCGATGCGGGCCTGATCGGCGTCGACGACGTCCATGATGACGCCGCCCTTGAGCATCTCGGCGAGACCGCGCTTGACGCGGCTCGAGCCGAACTGCTCGGGAGCGGACGAGGACGGAGTGGTGGTGTCGGTCATGTTCGCGAGTCCTGTTCTGTGCGGCGACTTCCGCCGACGGCAGCTCCGAGTCTACGAGACGGCGCCCACCGTCCGCGGCGCTGGACAGGGGGCCGGGCGGCGGTCTAGAGGCTCGGCCAGGCCGCCGCGAGGCTCGCCCGCACGTCGCCGAGCAGCTGCGGGAGCGCCTTCGTGCGGGCGATGATCGGGAAGAAGTTCGCGTCGGTCGCCCAGCGCGGAACCACGTGCTGGTGCAGGTGCGCGGCGATCCCCGCTCCCGCGACCGCGCCCTGGTTCATCCCGAGGTTGAAGCCGTCGTTGTTCGAGACCGAGCGGACGACGCGCATGGCCGTCTGCGTGAGCGCTCCGATCTCGGCCACTTCCTCGGGAGTGGCCTCGTCGTAGAGCGGGATGTGCCGGTAAGGGCAGACCAGGAGGTGGCCTGAGTTGTACGGGAACAGGTTCAGCAGGACGTAGGCGTGCTCCCCGCGGGCGACGATGAGGGCCTCCTCGTCGCTCAGCGTCGGCGCCACGCAGAAGGGGCAGTCGTCGGCTCCGGGCTGCCCCTTCTGGATGTAGACCATCCGGTGCGGCGTCCACAGGCGCTGGAACTCGTCGGGAACCCCGGCGAGGTGCGCCGAGCCCTCCGCCCCCTCGGGCACGTAGCCGTCGCTCACGCTCAGACCTGCGCCTTCGAGGCGACGGCCTCCCGGATGCGCGCGACGGCGTCGGCGACCGGGATCCCGTTCTCCTGCGTGCCGTCGCGGAAGCGGAAGCTGACGGCTCCGGCGTCGCGGTCCTTCTCCCCCACGATCATCTGGAAGGGCACCTTCTGCAGCGTGGCGTTGCGGATCTTCTTCTGCATCCGGTCGCTGGAGTAGTCGATCTCGGCGCGGACGCCCGACCGCTTGAGCTCGCCGACGACCTCCTCGAGGTAGGGCAGGTACTCGTCGGCGATCGGGATGCCCACAACCTGGACCGGCGACAGCCAGACCGGGAACGCCCCGGCGTAGTGCTCGGTGAGGATCGCGAAGAAGCGCTCGATGGAGCCGAAGAGCGCGCGGTGGATCATCACGGGCCGCTTCTTCGAGCCGTCCGAGGCCGTGTACTCGAGCTCGAAGCGCTCGGGCTGGTTGAAGTCGAGCTGGATGGTCGACATCTGCCAGGTGCGGCCGATGGCGTCGCGCGCCTGCACGGAGATCTTCGGACCGTAGAACGCCGCTCCTCCCGGATCCGGCACCAGCTCGAGACCGGAGGCGACGGCGACCGCGCGCAGCGACTCGATCGCCTCCTCCCACTGCTCGGGCGCACCGACGAACTTCGGGTTGCCCTCCTCGTTCGTGGACAGCTCGAGGTAGAAGTCGTCGAGGCCGTAGTCGCGCAGCACCTGCAGCACGAACTCGAGGTTGCGGGTCAGCTCGGCCGACACGTCCTCCTGCGCGACGTAGATGTGGGCGTCGTCCTGGGTCAGGCCGCGCACGCGGGTGAGCCCCTGCAGGGTGCCGCTCTTCTCGTAGCGGTACACGGTGCCGAACTCGGCCAGGCGCAACGGGAGCTCGCGGTAGCTGCGGCCGCGCGAGCGGAAGATCAGGTTGTGGAACGGGCAGTTCATGGGCTTGAGGTAGTAGTCCTGGCCCTGGCGGGTGACGTTGCCGTCCTCGTCCTGCAGCTCGTCGAGGTGCATCGGGGGGAACATCCCCTCGGAGTACCACTGCAGGTGCCCGCTCGTCAGGAACAGGTCGCCCTTGGTGATGTGCGGCGTGTAGACGAGCTCGTAGTCGTGGGCGAGCAGCTGCTCGCGCATGTACTGCTCGATCTCGTAGCGGATGATCCCGCCCTTGGGGTGGAAGACCGCGAGGCCGGAGCCGATCTCGTCCGGGAAGGAGAACAGGTCGAGCTCGTGGCCGAGCTTGCGGTGGTCGCGGCGCGCCGCCTCCTCGAGGCGGGCCTGGTGCTCGCGCAGCTCGTCCTTCGTGGGCCACGCGGTGCCGTAGACGCGCTGCAGCTGCGGGTTCTTCTCCGAGCCGCGCCAGTAGGCGGCAGCGTTGCGGGTCAGGGCGTAGCCGTTGCCGATCATGCGGGTGTTGGGCAGATGCGGACCGCGGCAGAGGTCCTTCCAGACCGTCTCGCCGGAACGCGGGTCGACGTTGTCGTAGATGGTGAGCTCGGCGCCGCCGACCTCGACGCTCTCGTCCTCGGCTCCCCCGCCCTTGATCCCGATCAGCTCGAGCTTGTAGGGCTCGCCGGCGAGCTCGGCGCGCGCCTCCTCCTCGGAGACGACGCGGCGCACGAACCGCTGGCCCTGGCGGACGATGCGGTCCATCGCCTTCTCGAGCGCCTTCATCGCCTCGGGCGTGAAGGGCTCCTCGACGTCGAAGTCGTAGTAGAAGCCGTCGGTGACGGGCGGGCCGATGCCCAGCTTCGCCTCCGGGTTGATCTGCTGCACCGCCTGTGCGAGCACGTGGGCCGCGGAGTGGCGGAGGATGTTCAGCCCGTCCGGCGAGGAGATGAGCACCGGCTCGATGCGGTCGCCCGGCACGACGTCGGCGGCGAGGTCCTTGAGCTCCCCGTTGACGCGGATCGCGACCACGGCCCGGTCGGTGAAGTGCGTGAATCCCGTGCCCGCCTCGGTGACGACCGAGTGGGACTCGTTCTCTGCGGGATTCGACGGTTCGTTCGACACGTGCGGGCACTCCTCGGGCTCGGTTGACCCCTCGACTGTAGTCGGCGGCGGCCTCTACCCGAGCGCGTCGCGCACGCGGACGCCGAGCGCGCGCAGAGCGGAGGCGAGCTCGTCCCGGTCGGCGCCGGGGAGCACGAGCGAGCTGCGCTCGAGCTGGTGCAGGAGGACCTCCTCCAGGCCGGGCGGCAGAGAGTCCACGGCGAGCGCCCCCTCGAGTGCGGCGAGCACGGCGACGACGGCCACCGCGTCGCGTGCCGCGAGTCTGCGTGCGCTGATCTCCATGCGTCTCCGTCCGTGTCGTCCGACCCCGTCACCCTGCCGACAGGACGTGCCCCGGAGAGGGGCGCGGCGGCGACCGGTGCGCAATCCGTCCAGGTGTCATCCTGGTCAGATGGGTGCCGGTCCTGCGCTGCAGCGCTTCACGCGCTCCGGGGCCGACCTGGACGAGGCGCGGCGCTTCTACTCGGACGGCTACGGCGGGTCGGGATTCCGGACGGAACCGGTCGAGCGGCCCTTCTCCTTCCGCTACGACGTCTCCGGGAGCGAGGGCGTGAGCCTGCGGACGTCGGTGTTCCGGGGCTCCGTGTCCGGGGGGTTGCGTCCGGAGGGCGAGTACGTCGTCTCGTGGTTCCTCTCCGGCACGAGCGTGGTGGACCCGGAGGGCGATCGGATCGTCCACCTGCCGGGGCGGCCGGTCGTGTTCCCCAGCGCGCGTCCGTTCGAGTTCGTCAGCCGCGACTTCCAGCAGCGGCTCGTGCACGTGGCCGCCGGCCTCCTCGAGCAGGTCGCGTCCGAGGCCGGCGACGGCGTGCCGCTGCCGCTCGTCTTCGACCACCGCTCGATCGCCTCCCTGTCGGCACTCCCGGGCTGGTGGCGGGCGGTCGACGACTTCGCGGGCGTCCTGCGGTCGGGCCGCGAGGCGACCGCGCTGCAGCTCGTGGCGGCGGAGCGCGGCGTCGCTCTGCACCTGCTCGCGACCTTCGCGCACCGGCCGGTCGTCGTCCCGCCGCAGGTGCTGCGGCCGGGGCTCGAGCACCTGCTGCGGGCCGCCGAGTTCCTGCACGCGTTCGCCGCGTCACCCGTCACCGTGTCCGACATCGCGGCAGCGGCGGGGCTCACTCCGCGGGCGCTGCAGGCCGCGTTCCGGAGGCACTTCGGCGACACTCCGCTCGGCTACCTGCGCGGCGTGCGTCTCGACCGGGCGCGCGTCGAGCTGCGCGAGGGCGCTCCGGGCGAGCAGACCGTGCGCGCCGTCTCCGCGCGCTGGCGCTTCCTTAACCAGGGCCGCTTCTCGGGGGCGTACCACCGCCGCTTCGGCGAGTACCCGGTGGAGACCCTGCGCCGCTGACGCTCAGGCGCCGGGAGCGAGATCGCGGGCGTAGCAGACCGAGTGCTCGGACCCGATGTAGGCGCCGAACGGCGGGATGGCGTGGTAGCCCTCCCGGAGGTAGAACCGCATCGCGTCGGGCTGGAGCGTCCCGGTCTCCAGCACCAGGCGCGTCGTGCCCAGAGCGGCCGCCCGCGCCTCGAGCGCGCGCAGGACGGCCGTGGCCGCTCCGGTGCCGCGGGCGGCGCGGTCGGCGAACATCCGCTTCACCTCGATCGCCCCCGGTCCGAGGACGTCGTCGTCGAGAGGCCGCAGTCCGCCGCAGGCCACCGCCGTGCCGCTCGCGTCGCGGGCGACGAGGAAGACGGGCACGTCGTCGGCCGAGGGCGGCGTGCCGGGCTCGTGGTCGTCGTTGCCGTAGCGCTCGTCGAGCTCGCACCGCTGCGCGTCGCGCAGACGCTCGGCGTCCGGGTGGGTCCACGCCACCTCGTCGATGGTCCAGCTCATGAGGGCTCCTCCCGGCCGCGCGGCGGGCACGGCCGAGGCCATTCTGCCGCGCCAGCCCACTCCGGCCGGCCCGGTGGCAACCCCTTCCGCGCCGAGCCGCAGCGGGCGTCGACTGGAGGCCCACCGACGAAAGGACTCACCGTGCTCTCCGACTCCCCCATCGGCCCCGTTCTGCTCTCCCGCGACCTCGCCGCCTCCCGCGCCTTCTACGCCGGCTCCCTGGGGCTGGAGGTCCTCGAGGAGAGCGAGTCGGCGATCGCCTACTCCTGCGGCGGCACGCGGCTCACCGTCACCGCCAGCACCACGGGCTCGAAGGACGAGCAGACCAAGGCCGCCTGGCGGGTGGCCGACCTGCGCGCCGAGCTGGACGCGCTGGCGGCTCGGGGCGTGGCTCCGGAGGACTACGACAGCGACGAGCTGCGCACCGAGAACGGCGTGGCCGACCGCGGCAGCGTCTGGGCGGCCTGGATCCTCGATCCCGACGGGAACGCGCTCGGCATCGAGCAGCCCAAGAGCTGATCGGTGCCGCTCTAGACTCGCCCCATGCCCGACGACTCCGCTCCGCTGCCCGCGCCCGGGTGGTACCCGCACCCGGCCGACCTCGGCTCGGAGCTCTACTGGGACGGCGCGGCGTGGACCGACAGGTCCCGCCCGTCCTCCTCGGCGCCCGCTCCCGCCTACGGCACGCCCCCGGGCGCTCCGGAGCAGGAGCTGTTCGCCTATCCGTCCGCCCCGTCCTCCGCGGCGGGCCGCAACCCGATGGCGATCGCGAGCCTCGTGCTCGGCGTCCTGAGCCTGCTGATCAATCCGCTGCTGATCCCCTCGATCCTCGCCATCGTCTTCTCGGCGAAGGGCCGGGCGGCCGCACCGGTCGTCGGAGGCGGTCGCGGGCTCGCGACGGCAGGACTCGTCACCGGGATCCTCGGTCTGGTGTCGGGCGTCTTCACCATCGTCGGCAACCTCTCGGCCGGGGTCCCCGGCCTGGCCGGCTGACCGGGGTGCCGCGGCCCTCGACGCCCCGATGACCGCGCGCCGGAGCGGTCCCTGGCTCCTCGTCGTGGCGGTCGCCCTGGTCGCGCTGGTCCTGCGCGGTCCGATCGTCGCCGTCGCGCCCATCATCGACGCGGTGCGCGAGGACCTCGCGCTGTCCGCGGGCCAGGCGGGGATCCTCACCAGCATCCCCGTGCTCTGCTTCGCCCTGGCGACTACGCTCGCCCTCCTGGTGATCCGCCGCGCGGGACCCGACGCCGCCGTGACCGTCACGGTGATCGGCGTCGCGCTCGGCACGATCGTCCGATCGATCGGCGACGTGGGACCGGCCGTGGCGGGCACCATCCTGATCGGCGTCTCCATCACGATCGGCAACGTCGTCCTCCCCGTCGTGATCCGGCGGGACGTCGCTCCCGAGCGCGTCGACCTCACGACGGGCGTCTACACCGCAGCCCTCAACATCGGCTCGACGATCACCTCGCTCGGCACCGCTCCGCTCGCTCTGGCGCTCGGCTGGCGCGGCGCCCTGCTCGTCTGGCTCGCCCTCAACGCCCTCGCTCTGGGCGGCTGGCTCGTGGCCGTGGGGCCTCGGGCGGCCCTGCGTCCGACTCCCCGCCCGACCCGCGCCGACCGCGCACCGGCCGCACCGGCTCCGCGGATCTTCCGCAGCGCGACCGTGCTGGCGCTCGCGCTCTGCTTCTCGAGCCAGGCGTTCTCGTACTACGGAGTGACGGCGTGGCTCCCCTCGCTGCTCGTCGACCGCAACGGCTTCTCGATCGCGACCGCGGGCGCGAGCGCCTCGGTGTTCCAGCTCGCCGCGGTCGCCGGCGCCCTCGGCGTCCCGCTCCTGGTCCGGAGGCTCGGACCGCTGGGGAGCATCGTGCTCGTCGGCCTCCTCTGGTGCACGGTGCCGGCGGGGCTGCTGCTCGCGCCGCAGCTCTGGGCGCTCTGGTGCGTGCTGGGCGGCGCGGCCCAGGGCGGAGGATTCACGGTGGTCTTCGTGCTCGTCGTGCGGCTCTCCCGCTCCGACGCCCACGCGTCGCGGCTCTCGGCCACGGTGCAGGGGATCGGCTACGCCGTGGCCGCCACCGCCCCGACCGTCATCGGCTTCGCGCACGACGCGAGCGGCGGCTGGGAGGCTCCCCTGCTGACCGTCCTCGCCGCGACCTGCTCCTTCCTCCTCTTCGGCACCCTCGCCGCTGCGCGCCAGCGCCGGGCCTGACCCGCGACACGACCGGCCGCGCCGTCAAGGGGGCCGTCCGACGACTGTCGGCCCCGTAGCGTGTCCGCATGGCCGAGCAGAGCACGACCCGCGAGAAGACAGCGCCCGATCCCGACGATTCCCGGAAGCCCGACGACGTCACCGACATCACCAAGCGCTCCTGGTTCTACGTCCTCAAGAAGACGGCCCGCGAGTTCGGCGCGGACCAGTGCACCGACCTCGCCGCCGCGCTCACCTACTACGCCGTGCTCGCGCTCTTCCCCGCCCTGCTCGCGATCGTGTCGGTGCTGGGGCTCTTCGGCCAGGCGCAGGCCACCACTGATCTGGTGCTCGACCTGATCGGGAACCTCGCGTCGAGCGAGGTCGTCGACCTGCTGCGCGACCCGATCCAGGCGCTGACCAGCTCCTCCGCCGCGGGTCTCGCCTTCGTGACCGGTGTCGTCGGAGCGATCTGGTCCGCCTCCGGCTACGTCGGCGCCTTCGGCCGCGCGATGAACCGCGTCTACCAGATCGACGAGGGGCGCCCCTTCTGGAAGCTCCGCCCGACGATGCTCGGCGTGACCGTGGTGACGGTCGTCCTGATCGTGATCGCGGCGCTCATCCTCGTGCTCAGCGGACCGGTCGCGACCGCCGTCGGCGACGTCGTGGGCCTCGGCCCCGCCGCCCTCACCGTGTGGAACATCGCGAAATGGCCGGTGCTCGTGGTCATCGCGATCGTGATCGTCGCGACCCTGTACTACTGGGCGCCCAACATCCGCCAGCCGAAGTTCCGCTGGATCAGCATCGGATCGATCGTCGCCCTGGCGATCTGGCTGATCGCCTCGACCGGCTTCGCGTTCTACGTGGCCAACTTCTCCAACTACAACAAGACCTACGGCTCGCTCGGCGCGGTGATCGTCTTCCTCCTCTGGATCTGGATCACCAACATCGCCCTGCTCTTCGGCGCGGAGTTCGACGCCGAGCTCGAGCGCGGACGCGAGCTGCAGGCGGGCATCGAGGCGGAGGAGACCATCCAGCTCCCCCCGCGCGACACCGCCGCGAGCGACAAGAAGGCGGCCGTGCACGAGAAGGACGTCCGCGACGGGCGCTGGCTGCGGCTGGCGAGCGAGAACCGCAGCGACAAGGGCGCGGCCCAGGACGACGAGGCCGCGAAGAAGAAGTGACTCAGGACTCGGACGACCAGAGCGCGCGGTAGTAGGCCGCGCGCTCGTCGTCCGGATCCGCTCCGTACTCCGCGAGGAGCAGCGGGGTGTGGCCGGAGCCGTAGTTCCAGCCGAGGCTGACCGCGGCGACCGCCAGATCCGCCCAGCGGTCACCCACGCCCAGGTCGCCGACGTCGACCGTGCCGCTCCAGCGTCCGTCGTCGTCGACGAGCGTGTTCGGAGCGCACGCGTCGCCGTGCACCACGACGGGGTCCACGAGCTCCGGAGCCGCGCCGAGCGCCGACGGCCGGCGCGCGAACCAGGAGTCGCCGCGCAGCTCTTCGGGCACCGCGTCGACGGGGAGCGCGTGGACCGCCCGCAGGCCGGCCGCGATCGCGCGGACGGCCTCCTCCGGCCGGGCTGTCCACTTCGGATCGACGGCGCTCCGCCCGGGCAGCGGTGCGGTGAGGAGCCACTGCCCCTCCTCGTCCTCGCCCGCCTCCAGGATCCGGGGCGCGTCGATCCGCCCCTCCAGCCAGCGCAGACGCGCGATCTCGCGACGGAGGTCGACGCCCGTGGACCGGGGATTCCACTTCAGGTACCCGGCGTCCACGCGGAAGGTCAGCCCATCGAGCTCGTTGCGCCAGACGAGCGCCGGATCGGTGCCGCCGTTCAGGCGCCTCGCCGGCGACGGGATCCGGACGCCCTCGAGCGAGGACTGCCGTGCGAGGTCCGGACCGCTCATGCCCTCAGGGTAGGCGCTTCGATCCTGAGAGGATCCGCATGCCGCGGACCGCGCCACCCGCCTCCTCCGAGCAGAGCGCCTTTACCCTGACGGGCGTGCCGGAGCAGCCGCCCGGCGCGATCCGGTGACGAGGGAGCCCCCGTGACGCAGAGCGACGACGACCGCGGGCCGGCGCAGCCCGACTTCTCGAAGGAGCAGGAGGGCTACCGTCCCGGCCTCAAGCCCCGGCAGCTGCAGATGATCGCCATCGGCGGCGCGATCGGCACCGGCCTCTTCCTCGGCGCCGGCGGCCGACTCGCCACCGCCGGTCCCTCGCTCGTCGTCGTGTACGCGGTCTGCGGCGTCTTCGCCTACCTGATCCTCCGCGCGCTCGGCGAGCTGGTCCTGCACCGGCCGAGCTCGGGCTCCTTCATCTCCTACGCCCGCGAGTTCCTGGGCGAGAAGGCCGCCTTCGTCGCCGGATGGATGTACTTCCTGAACTGGGCGATGACCGCGATCGCCGACGTCACCGCGGTGGCCCTGTACGTGAAGTACTGGTCGCTCTTCTCCTCCGTGCCCCAGTGGCTCCTCGCGCTCATCGCCCTGGTCGTCGTGCTCTCGCTGAACCTCGTCTCGGTCAAGGTCTTCGGGGAGCTGGAGTTCTGGTTCGCGCTCATCAAGGTCACGGCGCTGGTGGTCTTCCTGGTGATCGGCGTCGTCGTGCTCGCCGCGGGCTGGCCGCTGCAGTCCGGCGGCGTCGCCGTGGACCCCGGGATCAGCCTCTGGAACGACAACGGCGGCATCCTGCCCGGCGGCCTGGTCGCCAGCGTCCTGGTCGTCCAGGGCGTGGTGTTCGCCTACTCCGGAGTCGAGCTGGTCGGCACGGCGGCGGGCGAGACCGCGGAGCCGGCGAAGGTCATCCCGCGCGCCATCAACTCGGTCATCCTGCGCATCGCCGTCTTCTACGTCGGCTCGGTGCTGCTGCTGACGCTGCTGCTGCCCTACACGGCCTACTCGAAGGGCGAGAGCCCGTTCGTCACGTTCTTCAGCTCGCTGGGCGACGGCTCCTCGGGCGAGATCGCCGGATCGATCATGAACTTCGTCGTGCTGACGGCCGCGCTCTCCAGCATCAACGCCGGGCTCTACTCGACCGGCCGCATCCTCCGCTCCATGGCGCTCAACGGCTCCGCCCCCGCCTTCACCGGCCGGATGAACAAGCAGGGCGTCCCCTACGGCGGCATCCTGCTCACAGCGAGCATCACCCTGATCGGGATCGTGCTGAACCTCTTCGTGCCGTCCGAGGCCTTCGAGATCGTCCTCAACGTCTCGGCGCTGGGCATCGTCACGGGCTGGGGCATGATCGTCCTCTGCCAGATGCAGCTGCAGCGCTGGGCAGCCCAGGGGCGCCTGGAGCGCCCGTCCTTCCGGATGCCCGGCGCCCCGGTGACCTCGTGGCTCACCCTGGCGTTCCTGGTGATCGTGGTGGTCCTCATCGCCGTCGACTTCCCGACCGGCACCTGGACCGTGGGGATCGTCGCGGTGGTCGGCGTGCCCGCCCTGATCGTGGGCTGGCACGTCGCGAAGCCGCGCATCCTGGCGATCGCGTCCGCCCGTGACGGCTTCACCGGCGCCCACCCCGTGATCGCCGCCCGTCCGGCCTCCGAGGCCAAGCGCGACGGGAACGAGCGGCGCCGCGAGTAGGGCGGGTCAGCGCCGGCGGAGGTAGCGCAGGAGCAGCGTGTCGCCGGCGCTGAGCACGTGCGCCAGGTGCTGCGGGCGCGGTCCGGGGACGTCGCCGCGGGCGAGCCTCCCGGAGTCCCCCGCCTCGAGCGTCGGAGCGACGGTCAGGCAGAGCTCGTCGACGGCGTCCGCGGCGAGCAGGGTCCCGAGCAGCGACGGACCGCCCTCGCAGTGGATCCTGCCGAGCCCCCGCTCCGCGAGCTGCGCCCGCATCCGCGTCGCGTCGAGCTCTGCGTCGCCGCAGACGAGCACGTCGGCGACCTCGGCGAGCTCCGCGCGGCGGCGGGCCGGCGAGGAGCCGGTGGTCACGACGGTCGGGCGCACCGGCGCCTCGGTGAAGATCCGCGAGGCGGGATCGAGGTCGAGCGACCCCGAGACGATCGCGAAGACGGGCTGCGGGGCGAGCCCGGTGCCGAGCCGCGCCCGCACGGACTCGTCGCTCAGCACCATCGGGCCGTAGCCCTCGGTCCGCACCGTGCCGGCCGCGACGAGCACGACGTCGGCGAGCCGGCGGAGCAGGTCGAACACGCGCAGGTCCGCCGCGCCCCCGAGATCGCCCGAGACGCCGTCGCGGGTGACCGCTCCGTCGACGCTCGCGACGAAGTTGACCCGGAGCCACTGCTCGCCGGCCCCGTCCGCGTAGAGGGCCAGCAGAGCCTGGTCGGACAGGTCCTGCCCGGCCGGCGACAGACCGTCGATGCGGGCGCTCACGCCGCCGGCTCCACGTTGTGGCGAAGGAAGACGGGCGCTCGCCAGCCCAGCACCGCCTCCGTCATCCGCACGGCGTCCACCGCCTGGCGCACGTCGTGCATGCGCACGATCCGCGCACCGTTCAGGATGCAGATCACCGCGGCGGCGAGGGAGCCCTCGAGGCGCTCCCCCTGCGGCCGGTCCAGCGCCTCGCCGATGAAGTCCTTGTTGGAGACCGCGGCGAGCACCGGGAAGCCGAGCGCGGCCACCTCGCCCAGCCGGCGGGTGAGCTCGAGCGTGTGCAGGGTGTTCTTGTTCAGGTCGTGACCCGGATCGACGATGATCCTCCCGGCAGGCACTCCACCCGAGAGCGCGCGATCGACGCGGCTCCGCAGGTGGTCGACCACCGTCGCCACGACGTCGTCGTACTCGGGTCTCTCCGGCTCGCTGCGGGGAGCGCCCACGCTGTGGGTGATGACGAGCTGAGCGGAGGAGGAGGCGACGACCTCGAGCATCCGGGGGTCGTGCAGCCCGCTCGTGTCGTTGACGACGGAGGCGCCCGCGGCGATGCTCGCGCGCGCGACCTCGGCGCTCGTCGTGTCCACCGAGACGACCACGTCGCTCCGCTCCGCGATGCCCGCCACGACGGGGACGACCCGGTCGAGCTCCTCCTGGAGCGTGACAGCGGGGCCGCGGCCGAACGGCACTCCGCCGATGTCGACCCAGTCGGCGCCGAGCTCCGCGGCGCGCACGGCGGCCGCGATGGCGCTGTCCAGGGCGAAGGTGGAGCCCTTGTCGTAGAAGGAGTCGGGTGTGCGGTTCACGACCGCCATCACGGCCACCTGCCGCTCGAAGTCGAACTCTCGTCCGCCGATGTGCCGCGTGGTCATGGGCGCGTCCCTCCCGCTCGGAGCGCCGGGAGAAGGCCGGCGCCGCTCACCCTAGACGAGCGGAGTCGGCGGAGGCTGGAGCGGGCCGCCCTCGAGCAGCGCCTGGAAGAGGACGTGGTCCTGCCACTCCCCGGCGATCCGCAGGTAGCGCCGCGCGACGCCGATCCGCTCGAAGCCGTTGCGCTGCAGCACGGTCTGCGATCCGACGTTGTGGAGGAGCGTCCCGGCCTGCACGCGGTGCAGCCCCAGATCCTCCCGCGCGGTGCGCAGGACGGCTCCGACCGCGCGGGTCATCACGCCGCGGCCCTGCAGACCGCTGTCGAGCCAGTAGCCGAGATCGCCGCTGTCGAAGGCGCCGCGGACGATGTTCGCGAGAGTCAGCCGACCGACGATCACGCCGCCCGCGTCGAGGACGAGCGGGAGGACGCTGCCGGCCCGGTGCGCGGCGAGCGCGTCCGCGACGGCGTCGGTCTGGCCCCCCGCCTCGAAGAAGCGGGTCGAGCGCGTCGGCTCCCAGGGCGCGAGGTGCCGGCGGTTGCGCCGGTACGCGGCGGCGAGGGCCGGTCCGTCGTCCCGCGAGACGAGCCGCAGGAGGGTGCCCTGGTCGTCGACGGGGATCGGGGCGGGCATCCTGCGAGGGTAGCGCCGGAGCCGGGAACGACAGAACCCCCGGCCAGGGGCCGGGGGTTCTCGTGGTGGGCGATAC